>JAOPYB010000020.1 GCA_025964835.1 Nocardioides sp.
CGGGCGAGCAGGGAGTCGACGGCGACCGGGCCGACCCGGCGCGGGCGCCAGTGCAGGATCACGACGTGGATGACCCACTCGATCACGGGGAAGAGCGCGACCAGGGCGGCCGGGATCGCGAGCTCCCAGAGGGAGCCGCCGCCGACCGTGAGCCGGGCGGCGACGGCGCCGGCCAGGAAGATCGCGACCAGCCACGGCGACCGGGCGCGCCAGAAGGACCGCCAGGCGGCGCCGAGGCTCACGTTGCTGCGGCGGGACTCGGTGATCCGCTGCTCGTCGGCCGCGAGCCGCTGCCCGGCCAGCTGCTCGATCTCGGGGGAGGGCCTGGTCACGGGGTCTCCTCGAGGGCGTCGAGGGCGGCGAGCAGGCTGGTGGTGGCGGGGCGGAGCACCCGCTCGGCGGCGGCGCGCGCCGTGTCGGGGTCGCCCTCGCCGATCGCGGCGGTGAGGACCTGGTAGGCGCCGACCTGGCCGACCTCCTCGGCCATCACGGCGGCGAGCGCCTCGATGGCGGGCTCGTACGCCGCCCGCAGGCTGTTGAACATCAGCCGGAACGCCAGGGAGTCGGCCGCGTCGACGACGAGGTCCCAGTAGGCGAGCGCGTGCAGCTGGCGCTCCACGTCGTCATCGGTCGCGGCGAGCGCGTCGACGGCGTCGGTGAGCGTCGCGGCCAGGGCCGGGCCGCCGCGCTGGGCGGCGAGGGCGGCCACCCCCGGGCCGACGACGAGCCGGGCCTCGAGGATGCTCCGGGCCACGGCTGCGTCGAGCACCCCCTTGCGGACCAGCAGCCGGGGCAGCAGGTCGAGCCCGGCGAAGCGCTGGAAGTCCCGCACGGTCGTGGCGCCGCCGTGCCGCACCTCGAGCAGGCGGGTCTGGGTCATCCGCTGGAGGGCCTCGCGGACGGCGGGGCGCGAGACGCCGAGCACCTCGGCGAGCCGGCGCTCGCTGGGCAGTGTCGCCCCCGCCTCGAGCCCGCCGTCGACGACCTCGGACAGCACCTGGTCGAAGACCTCGTCCGGCACGGAGCGGCGGTTCACGGGCTGCAGCGGCATGCGGACCACGGTAGGACGACGACTGGCCGGTGGTCAAGTGGTCTTACCAGTAACGTGAGCCGCCCAAAACTCGTCGCTGACCCGCCCAAAAGTTTCGGGCGGGTCAGCGTTCGTAGACTGGCGGACGTGCCCACGCTGCTCGCCCCGCGCTTCTGGGCGATCCACCTGCTGGCGCTCGTGCTGGCCGCCACGGCGGTCGGCCTCGGCGTCTGGCAGTACGACGCGTGGCACGCACGGCGGGCCCACGAGGCCGCCGACCTGACCCGGCTGGACCCGGTCCCGCTCGACGACGTGATCGGTCCCGACGACCCGTTCCCGGGCACGAAGATCGGGCAGCCGGTCGTCGTCGAGGGGACCTGGGTCCCCGACGGCACGGTCTACGTCTCGGGCCGCGAGCACGCGGGCCGGGCCGGCTACTGGGTGGTGACGCCGCTGGCGATCGGCAGCGAGAGCGACCCGGCGATCCCGGTCGTGCGGGGCTGGGTCGACGATCCCGCCGACGCCCCGACCGCCCCGACCGGTCGGGGTGCCCTGGTGGGCTGGCTGCAGCCGCCCCAGGGCACCGGCGAGACCGATCCCGACCCGTCCGACGACGTGCTCCCCCAGCTCCGCATCGCCGACGTCATCCAGCACGTCGACCAGGATCTCTACGGCGCGTACGTCGTGGTCGCCGACGACGTGGCGCCCGGCGCGTGGCCCACCGGCCCGACCGCGGTGAACGACGGCACCGACGGGCTCGCACCGGCCACCATCGAGCAGCTCCCCGATGCCGGCACGTTCACCGCGGTCCGCAACCTGCTCTACGCCGTCGAGTGGTGGTTCTTCGGGGCGTTCGCGCTCTTCGTCTGGATCCGCTGGATGCGCGACGAGCTCGAGCTCGAGGAGACCCAGCCCACTCCCGAGGACGCCCCGGAGCCGGAGCCCGCCGGGACGACTGTGGAGGGCCAGTAGTGTCGGGCGGGTGAGGAACCTCTTCAACGCCTACCGCGTGCTGGCCATCGTCGTGGGCGTGCTGCTCGCGTTCTGCTCCCTGGTGGCGCTGCCCCTGAAGTACCTCGCCGCCGAGGGCGGCAGCCTGCAGCAGTTCGGGGAGTCGGCGAGCATCATGTGGGCCGTGCACGGCTGGGCCTTCATGATCTATTTCGTCGTGGCGTTCTTCCTGTCCCGCAAGGCTGGGTGGAGCGTCGGCTTCACGATCGTGGCCCTGGCGGCCGGCCTGATCCCGCTGCTGATCTTCTGGGTCGAGCACCGGGTCACCCAGCGGATGCGCGTGGAGCACCCCGAGCTCGCCGCGGCGGCGTAGTCCGTGACGAAATGCTCCTCCGAGACCCGCCACCAGCCGCAGATCGTCACGGACTACCGGGAGCGATGAGATGACGACCGCGTTCGTGCTGGGCGGTGGTGGGGTCCTCGGCGCGGTCGAGGTCGGCATGCTCCGCGCCCTCTTCGAGCGCGACATCACCCCCGACCTGGTGCTCGGCACGAGCGTCGGCGCCCTCAACGGCGCGATGGTTGCCCGCGACCCCACGATCGGCGTCATCGACCGGCTGACCGAGCTCTGGCGCGGCGCCAGCGAGAGCGGCCGCGAGGTGTACGGCGACCGCACGCTGCGGACCGTCCGGCGGGCCGTGTCCACCGGCACCCACATCTACTCCGCGAAGCCCATCAAGAAGAGGCTGGTCGAGGAGCTCGGCGACATCACGTTCGAGGAGCTGCCGGTGCGCTTCCAGGTGTGCGCGGCGAGCATCGAGCGCGCTGCCGAGCACTGGTTCGACTCCGGCCCGGTGGTCGACGCGGTCGTGGCGAGCGCCGCCGTACCCGGGCTGCTGCCGCCGGCCAGGGTCGGCGACGAGCACTACCTCGACGGCGGCATCGTGAACTCGATCCCCGTCGGCCGCGCCGTCCAGCTCGGCGCGACCCGGATCTTCGTGCTCCAGGTGGGCCGCGTCGACCGGCCGCTCACCGTGCCGCGCCGGCCCTGGGAGGTGGCCCGGGTCTCGTTCGAGATCGCCCGCCGGCACCGCTTCAACCGGGAGATGGCCGAGCTCCCCGACGGCGTCGTCGCCCACGTGCTGCCCGCGCGCGGCACGTCGGCCCGCGACGACACGCTGTTCGGCACCCGGGACTTCTCGAGCGTCGAGCAGCGGATCGCCGCGACGTACGACGCCTGCGTCGAGCACCTCGGCGGGCTGACGGACCTCTCGTGATCTGGGTCGTCCGACGGCTGGTCGTCGCGCCGGGCCTCGTGCTGCTGACGGTCCTGCTCTGGGTGACGCTGCCGCTGTGGCTGATCGCCGCGGCGGCGCTCTCGCCGATCCTCCCGGGACGCTGGCGGGCGCTGCGGCTGCTGTGGGTCCTGATCCTGTACCTGACCTGCGAGGCGCTGCTGCTGGTCGTGCTGCTCGGGCTCTGGATCGCGTCCGGCTTCGGCTGGAAGATCCGCACGCCGTACTTCGAGGGCATCCACTACGACCTGGTCCAGGGCGTGATGTGGGTCTTCTTCCGGGAGGCGAGGCGGGTGCTGCGGCTCTCGATCGAGACCGACGGGCCGGCGCCCGACGCGCACCCCGGTCGGCCGCTGCTGGTCTGCTGCCGGCACGCGGGCCCGGGCGACTCGTTCACGCTGATCCACGCCCTCATGCACTGGTACAACCGGGAGCCGCGCGTCGTCCTCAAGGACACCCTCGCCTGGGACCCGATGATCGACGTCGTGCTGCACCGGATCCCGGCTCGCTTCATCGCCACGAACCCCGGGCCGGGGGAGGACTTCGAGTCCCACATCGCCGCGCTCGCGACCGGGCTGGACGAGAACGACGCGTTCGTGATCTTCCCCGAGGGCGGCAACTTCACGCCCCAGCGGCGTCAGCGGGCCATCGACCGGCTGCGCAAGCTCGGCATGGAGCGGATGGCCGCGCGGGCGGAGGCGATGACGAACGTGCTCGCACCCCGGCCGGGTGGCTTCCTCGCGGCTCTGGACGCGGCCCCGGAGGCCGACGTGGTGCTGGTCGCGCACACCGGGCTCGACCACCTGCTGACGGTCGGCGACGTGTGGCGCGAGCTGCCGATGGACAAGCGCATCATCATGCGCTGGTGGACCGTCCCGCGCGCCGAGATCCCCGAAGGGCGTGAGGCCAGGATCGACTGGCTCTTCGGCTGGTGGGAGCGGATCGACGAGTGGATCGAGCAGAACCGGCCGGAGGATCTCCCCTCCGGCCGGCTCAGGTGACGCTGCGTCTCAGGACTTGTCGTCGCTGCCCTTCGCGTCGTCGATCGAGACGACCTCGGCCGGCTCGTCCGGCGTGGTGACCGGGTGCGGGGCCTCGGCCTGGTCGGCGATGGCCTCGTCCGGGGACGAGCCGCCGGCGTCGTCCGCGCTCTCCTCGGCACCCGCGGCGGGAGTGGCCGGCTCGGTCGCGACGACCGGCTTGGCCGGAGCCGCCGGCTTGGCGGCGGCCGGAGCCGGTGCCGGGACGTACGACGACTGCCAGTTGTCGGAAGGACCGCCGCCCTTGAGCTTCTTGGCGACGAAGCCCAGTGCGGCCGCGAGGCCGGTGATGAGCAGGATCTTCTTGAGCTTGCTGCCCTTCTTCGGCTCGGGCTCGCCCTTGAGCCGGGCGACCTTCGCGGCGGCCAGGTCGCGGCCGACCGCGGCCTTCTCGGCGGCCAGGCTGGCGCCGGCGGAGGCCCTGTCGGCGGCGAGCGCGGCACCGGCGGCGATCACCGGAGCAGCCTTCGCCCGGGCGTCGGCCAGGGCGGGCCCGGCCTTGGCGCGGGCATCGGCGAGCGCGCTGCCGGCGCTGTCGCGGGCGTCGGAGAGGTACGGCGCCGCCTTGTCGCGGGCGTCCGCGAGGGCCGGTCCGGCCTTGTCGCGCGCGTCGGCGAGGTAGGGAGCGGCCTTGTCGCGGGCATCGGCCAGCAAGGGCATCGCCCGGTCCCGGGCGTCCTTGGCGGCGTCCTTGGCCGTCTCGACAGCGGTCGCGGCAGCGGACTCGAGCTGAGGACGGACCGCCTCGACGTAGTCGGCGGCTTGATCGATGAGGGACTTCTTCTTGCGCAGGCCCATGGGCGTGACACTTCCTTCTCGTCGTGTTGCTTCCATTCGATCACGTCTCACCCGACCCGGCCAGCGCGTCCAGCTTGGGCCGCGTGCGAGGATCGGGGCGCACAGACACGATCGACGTACGACAGACGTACCCACAAAACGCGAGAGGCAGTCATGGCTGACCAGCAGGCCATCTTGAAGACCAACCAGGGCGACATCAC
>JAOPYB010000022.1 GCA_025964835.1 Nocardioides sp.
CGCCGCCGACGCGGGTGGTCTTCATCCGGCGGTCCGCGGCGAGGTCGGCGGGGCCGAGGGAGAGGCCCTGCATGCGCGGGCTGGCGCCGCAGATCTCCTCGACGTTGACCATGCCGCGGGCGGTCTCGAGGATCGCGTGCACGAGGATCGGCCGCTCCAGGCCGGCCCTGGCCTCGAGCTGTGCGAGCAGGCGGTCGACGTACTGGATGTCCTCGGCGCCCTGCACCTTGGGCACCATGATCACGTCGAGCTGGTCGCCGATCTCGGCGACCAGCGTGGTGAGGTCGTCGAGCGCCCACGGGCTGTCGAGCGCGTTGACCCGGGTCCACAGCTGGGTGGGCGAGCCGTCCCCGCCGAGGCCGGGCGTCGCCTTGGCGATCCTGACCAGGCCGGCCCGGGCGGCCTCCTTGTTGTCGGCCTTGACGGCGTCCTCGAGGTTGCCGAGCAGCACGTCGACCTTCCCGACCATGTCGGGGACCTTCGAGGCCATCTTCTCGTTGCTCGGGTCGAAGAAGTGGATCGCCCGGCTGGGCCGGGCGGGGATCTCGGTCAGTGGGGTCGGGGCGCCCACCGCGAGGGGGCGGAAGAAGTCCTTGGCGCTGCGCATGCAGCGGAACCTAGCAGCGGGCCCGGGGCCGTCGGTATGACGAAAGTCCCACCGCGTCGTGTGCCTCACGACGCGCGGGAGCGCGTGTCCGGGCACACGACCCGGTCGACGAGCGGGTCAGCGGCGCCGCCACCAGCGGCGCCGGGTGGGCCGCTCGGGTCGCTCCGAGGAAGGTGCGGCCGCGGCGGCCGCCCGCTGCGCCTCTCGCTGGGCCGCGCGCCGCGCCGTACGACGCTGCTGCCACTGATCGACCTCTGCGTCGACGTCGCGCGGCATGGTGATGAGGGGCGGGCCCTCGGCGGGGCGGTAGCGGGCACGGATGACGCGTTCGTTGAACTCACCGACCTCGCGGCGGACCTCGGACTCGACGTTGTAGGAGTCGAGCTTCGCGTCCAGCTCGGCGTCGTCCTTGCGGAGCTGCAGGGAGGGCGGCAGGACCGCGATCCGCTCGCGGTCGACGAGCTTCTTGAGCCACCAGTCGGGGTCGTGCTGGCTGCCGAGGTCCGCGATCGGCTTGCCCTGTCCGGGCAGGTCGTCGAAGTCGCCGCGCTCCATGGCCTGCCGGATCTGCAGGTCGACCCAGGTGGACTGGTGCTGGATGCGTGCCGCGGCCGCGGCCTTCCCGGTCCGGTCGTCGCGTTCCGGCGAGCGGTCCGGCCTCTCCGGTCGGCCCTCGGGCCGCTCCTCGCTCTCGGGCATGTCTCTCACCCCCTGTGCCGGTCAGGATAGTCCGTGACGAAATGCTCCCGGAACGGTCGCTGGGAGAAGCATCTTCGTCACGGACTACGCCGGCGGGGCGTCGGCCGCGCTACTCGGCCGCGTCCTTCGGCATCATCACGAGACCGACGGCCGCGGCCAGGGCGGCGACGGCACAGACCGCCCAGACCGTCAGGTAGCCGCTCAGCGGGGCGTGGCCCCGTGCCGGGTCCTTGAGGGAGCCGGTCGACGCCAGCGCGATCGCGAAGATCGACGAGGCGATCGCGCCGCCGACGGTCTTGGTCGCGTTGGTCATGCCGGTCGCGAAGCCGGTGCGCTCGGGGGGAGCGGCCGCGGCCGCGGCTGCGGGGAGCGCGGCGACGAGCGCGCCGGACCCGATGCCGGCGACCGCCATGTTGAGCAGGGCCTGCGTGGTGCTGTCGTGGAACGGCAGCCACAGCGCGTAGCCGACCGCGACCAGCACGCACGAGACGAGCAGCGCGTTGCGCGCGCCCAGCAGCCGTGACATCAGGGGGAGGGTGAACGCGCCGACCGCGAGCGAGATCACGTAGATCCCGATCAGCGTGGACACGAAGGCCGCGTCCGCGCCCAGCCCGTAGCCCGCCACGTCCGGGTCGGTGCGCGCGAAGGTCGAGAGCGGGATCTGCGCGCCGAGGACCGACATGCCGAACAGGAACGCCGTGAGCTGGACGGGCCACTGGCCGCGCTGGGCGAAGAGTCGTACGTCGACGATCGGGTCGTGGTGGCGCGCCTCGTAGCGCACGAACGGCACCATGGCCGCGATCCCCAGGACGATGAGCCCCCAGGCCAGGACGCTGTCCGGCCCCTGCAGGCGGATCACGATCAGGCCGGCCATCACCAGGCCGAGCGCGGCCGTGACCAGTGCGAGCCCGGTGGCGTCGATGCCGCCCTCCGAGACGCCGGGTGCGTCCTCGATGCCGACCCAGATCAGGACCAGGCAGACCGAGACGGCGATCGCCGGCAGCGTCAGCAGGAACGTCATCGACGTCGACTCGACGAGTGCGCCGCTGGTGAGTGCGCCGATGATCACGGCGAGCTCGAGGGCGCCGACCAGGATCCCCGCGGCGCGCCGGGTGAGCTGCGACTGGCGCCCCGAGTCGGCCGTGCGGCGGTGGATGATCGCGATCTCCATCGGCAGCCACACGACGTACGCGCCCTGCACGGCGAAGCCGATCAGGAACGTGGTGAACGACGGCGCGAACGCGAGGATCCACGAGCCGAGCGCGGTCACGGCCGTCGAGAGCAGCAGCACCTTCTTGTGCCCGACCAGGTCGCCGAGGCGGGCCAGGAACGGGACGACCAGGGCCGCGACGATCAGCTGTGCGGCCTCGAACCAGTTGACGTCGGCGTCGCGGATGTCGAGGTGGTCGGCGACGTCCTTCCAGATCGGCGTGTAGTAGCCCTGGAGGATGCCGCTGGCCAGCTCGACGCAGACGAGGAACCCGACGATCTTGACCAGGCCGGGCACCTGGGCCCGCCGGTCGCTGGTGGTCTCGAGATCGGTCATGAGGGAAGCCTCTCGATCAGTCGCCGGTACCAGCGCACGCCGTCGACGAGGTCGTTGATGCCGATGTGCTCGTCGTAGGAGTGGATGGACTCGCGCTGCGCCTTGGTCATCCGGAAGGGCGCGAAGCGGTAGACGCGTTCGCAGATCGCCGTGAAGTGGCGGGAGTCGGTGGCCGCCATCATCACGTACGGCGCGGGCACGGCGTCGGTGAAGATCTCGCCGATGGTCTCCTCGAGGAGCGCGAAGGCGTCGTCCATGGGGGACAGCGGGCTGGGCTCGTTCTGCTCGAGGACGTCGATGTGGACCCGGTCGTCGGAGATCGCCTTGCGCACGTGCTCGAGCACACCGGCCACGGTGTCGCCGACCATCACCCGGATGTTGACGCCCGCCTTGGCGGTGCTGGCGATCACGTTGAGTGCGGGGGAGCCGGAGAGGGTCGTGACCGCGACGGTGGTGCGGGTCATCGCGGCGGACTCGGGCCCGGCGGCGAGCAGGGCGCGGGTGAGGACCGGGCGGATGCGGGCGGCGTTGGCCAACAGGGGGCGCAGGGCGAGCGTGGCGTGCGGGGCCATCCGCCGCATCAGCTCGACCGTCGGGTCGGGGACGCTGGCCGGCAGTGGCGACTTTTCGAGGCGCAGGATGGCGCGGGCCAGGCGGGC
>JAOPYB010000035.1 GCA_025964835.1 Nocardioides sp.
CCGGGCGCCTGCCAAGGGAGCCTGTTGCCGGACGGGGATCAGACCTCGGTGATGCCATATCGCTTGAGCTTGCGGTAGAGCGAGCTGCGTGACATGCCGAGGTGGGCAGCCGCCTGCACCCGGTTCCCGCCCAGGTCTCGCAGCGCCCTCACGAGGGTGTCGCGCTCGGTCGTCTCCAGCGTGGTCAGCGTGCGGGTGCCGGCGGTGTGGCAGTACCCGGGAAGGTCCTGCGCCTGGATCTCGCCCACGGGCCGCTTGCCGAGCGCGCTGGTGAGCGCCTCTCGCAGCTGCGCCATGTTGCGGGGCCAGCTGTACCTCGTGATCAGTCGGCAGGCCTCGGGGCTGAGTCGCACCCGCCGATCGGGGGCCATCTCTCGCAGGGTGCGTGCGACGAGCGCGGCAAGGTCGTCGACGCGGAACCGAATCGGTGGCAGGGTCACGCTGCGGTCGAAGTGGCGAAGCAGGAGCTGGAACGGCAGGCCGGTCCCCAGGGTGCCCTCCTGCACGGTCGCCGCGACGAACAGGTCGGGGCAGCCCGCCCGCGCCTCGAGCTCCTCCTCGAGGAGCTCGGCGCCGGCCGTCGTGAGCTGGTCCAGGTGCCTCAGGAGGAACAGCGTGGGGCCGGTCCCGCGGTCGCGCTCGCGCAGCTGGAAGCGGGTGTCGTCGGTGATGTCGCGCGCGTCGAGGGACACGCAGCGACCCCCGGTGTGGGCACGCTGGAACAGCTCGGCCAGCAGGGTGAACTTGCCGGTCCCGGTCTCTCCGATCACCAGCAGGTGCTCTCGGGACCCGAGCGCCGCGAACGTCTCCGAGCAGCACTTCCGCCAAGCGGGGCAGGAACCGTCGGTGACCGTCACCGGTGCCCGTCGCAGCCCGTCGGCGATCATGGAGGTACGCCGGTCCGGTCGGCTGAGGGAGGGCAGGGCGTGCTCGACGGGCATCAGCTGCGAGGCCCGGTCCTCGGCCGTCGTCTCCTCGGTGAGCAGCATCACGAGTCCGGCGACCTGGTCGCCGCTGACGATCCGGGACACCCGCAGGTGGACGGGCCGGCCGTCAGGCAGGGTCACCGTGTCGACGGAGCGGTCTCGCCGGGCCATCAGCATGCGGCCGTGCTGCTGGAGCAGGAACTGCTCCTGGGGTCCGAACCTCGCCTGCGCGCGCTCGTTGACCATCAGGGAGTTGCCGCCGACCGCGATCACGGCCTGCCTGGGGCGGTTACAGGCCTTGAGATACATCTCGAAGAGCGCCTGGTGGGCCTGGTTGCGGTCCAGCAACAGGTTGCGGGCGATGTCGTCGGCCGCCGACTTCACCAGGGTGTGCATGATCGGCGACCAGCTCTCGGCGAGCGAGCTGATGTCGAGAACGCCCTCCACGCGCCCGGTGATGGGGTCCAGGATCGGAGCTCCGGTGCATGCGAACTTCACGAGCTTCTCGCTGAAGTGTTCCGCACCCACCACCGCCACCGACGATCCTGCCTCGAACACGGTGCCGATCCCGTTGGTGCCGACCCCGCCCTCGACGAAGGCGAAGCCCTTGAGGAAGTCGACCCGGTCCAGCACCCGGCCCACTGAGGTCGAGCAGTCCACCCGTTCCACGATCCGGGCGTGCGTGTCGGCCAGCGCGATGGTCACGGGGACATCCGGCATGTCGTCCGAGAGGCGCTCGATCACCGGTCGCGCGCACCGCACCAGTCGGGAGTCGTAGTCCACGTCTGCGTGGAACGCCACGAGGTAGTCGTCTGCGTCCACTCCGGCGGACCGGCTGCGTCGCCACGAGGCCCTCACCAGGTCCGTCACTCCGGCCGCGCCGGGCTCTCCGGACTCCAGAAAGTCGGCCCTCGCCGCAGCCGTGCGCAGGCGTCGGTCGTCGGCCTCCAAGTCGGTCACCTCCCGGGGTTCGGCGACAGCCCCCGCCCGATGCAGGGCTGCTCCTCACAGGGTGCCCCTCCGGCCCGTACTTCACCAGAGTCCGCCGGGACCCCGGGTGTCCCAGGTTGGGACACCTCGCTGGCCCCGGACAGCGCGAACACTGAACCACAACGGACGTGATGCCCGACACACGAAGGACGCGAGCAGATGACCGACACGTTGAGCAAGACCGGGACCGCGAGAGCCGAGCAGTTCACCAGCACGCTGGACGCGCTGGTCGTCGGGGCCGGGGTCGCCGGCCTGTATCAGCTGCACCAGCTACGCAAGCAGGGTCTGAAGGTGCGGGCGTACGACGCGGCCTCGGACGTGGGCGGCACCTGGTACTGGAACCGGTACCCCGGGGCCCGCTTCGACTCCGAGGCCTACATCTACCAGTACCTGTTCGATGAGGACCTCTACAAGAACTGGAGCTGGAGCCAACGCTTCCCCGACCAACCCGAGATCGAGCGCTGGCTGCACTACGTGACCGACGCGCTGGACCTGCGTGACGACATCAGCTTCGGCACCCGCATCGAGGGTGCGGACTACGACGAGGACCGCGCTCGCTGGACGGTGCGGACGGACACCGGTGAACTGATCGACACCCAGTTCCTGGTCACCTGCTGCGGCATGTTGTCGGCGCCGATGGAGGACGTGTTCCCGGGTCGGGAGAGCTTCCGGGGCCAGCTCGTGCACACCTCCCGCTATCCGGAGGAGGGGCTGGACCTCGCCGGCCGGCGGGTCGGCGTGGTCGGAATCGGGGCGACCGGCATCCAGGTGATCCAGACGATAGCCCCCGAGGTCGGGCACCTCACCGTGTTCGCGCGTACGCCGCAGTACGTGGTGCCGATGAAGAACCCGAAGTACGACGAGGCCGACGTGGCGGCGTACAAGGACCGCTTCGAGGAGCTGAGGAGGACGCTGCCACACACGTTCACCGGCTTCGAGTACGACTTCGAGCACGAGTGGGCGGCGGAGACCGCCGAGCGGCGGCGCGAGATCCTGGAGGAGACCTACTCGAACGGCTCCCTGAAAGTGTGGCTCGCGTCGTTCGCCGAGATGTTCTTCGACGAGCAGGTCAGCGAGGAGATCTCCGAGTTCGTCCGCGACAAGATGCGTGCCAGGCTCGAGGACCCGGCCCTCATCAAGGCGCTGGTGCCCACCGACTACGGCTTCGGCACGCACCGGGTGCCGCTGGAGAGTGGGTACCTGGAGGTCTACCTCCGCGACAACGTCGACCTGGTGAGCGTGCGCGACAACCCGGTCGCGGAGATCGTCCCTGAAGGGCTCAGGCTCGCAGACGGTTCGGTGTACGAGCTGGATGTCCTCATCCTGGCCACCGGCTTCGACGCCGGCACCGGCGCTCTGACCCGGATGGACATCACCGGCCGCGGCGGCCGCACCATCCGCGGGGACTGGGGCACCGAGATCCGGACCACGATGGGTCTGATGAAGCACGGCTACCCGAACCTGTTCACCACGGCCGTCCCCCTGGCCCCCTCGGCGGCGCTCTGCAACATGACCACGTGCCTTCAGCAGCAGACCGAGTGGATCAACGACTGCATCCAGCACATGCGGGACCACGGCAAGACGCTGATCGAGCCGACCGAGGAAGGTGAGGATTCCTGGGTGCGGCACCACGACGAGACCGCGGGACCGAACCTGATCTCCCGGACGTCGTCCTGGTACCTCGGCTCGAACGTCCCCGGGAAGCCGCGGCGGGTGCTGTCGTACACCGGAGGTGTGGGCGCGTACCGGAAGAAGTGTGACGAGGAAGCGTCGTCCGAGTACCCGGCTTTCCACATGAACTGACCCGACCCGACGAGCGAACGGAAACACCATGAACGCACAGATCGACCGTGAGGGCTTCGGCCGGAGGGCCGAGGAGATCCTGCAGAGGGCCGTCCAGGCCGATGCGCCGGTGGCCGGGGTGGTCGCCATGCTGAGCGACGCCTCCGGCAACGTCTACGAGGGCTCCGCCGGCACGCGCGTGCTCGGCGGGGAGCAGGAGATGACGGCCGACACCGTCTTCGCGCTCTTCTCCACCACCAAGGCGATCACCGCCACGGCGGCCCTCCAGCTGGTCGAGGAGGGCAAGCTGGACCTGGACGCGCCCGCAAAGGAGTACGCGCCCGACATCGACACCCTGCAGGTGATCGAGGGGTTCGACGGTGCCGGGGAGCCGATTCTCAGGCCGCCGGCCAGCGACGTGACCACCCGGCAGCTGCTCACGCACAGTGCCGGGCTCGGCTACGACTTCTTCAACGAGCACTACAAACGGCTCGCCGAGGAGAAGGGCCAGCCGAGCGTCATCACGGCCTCGCGTGCGGCGCTGATGACGCCACTGCTGTTCGACCCCGGCACCAAGTGGGAGTACGGCAGCAACATCGACTGGGCGGGCCAGGTGGTGGAGGGCATCAGCGGGCGGCGGCTAGGCGAGGTCTTCGCCGAGCGGGTCTTCGAACCGTGCGGCATCACCGACATGACCTTCGCGATCGACGACGCGCGCCGGTCCCGGGTCGCCGGGATGCACGCCCGCGGCGAGGACGGCGCCCTCGCGCCGATGGAGTTCGAGCTGCCGTCTCCGCCCGAGGTCGACTTCGGCGGGCACGGCCTCTACGGCACCGTGGGCGAGTACATGAAGTTCATCCGGATGTGGCTCAACGACGGTCAGGGCGAGAACGGCCAGGTGCTCAGGCCCGAGACGGTCACGATGGCGGTCCAGCGTCACCTCGCCGACGGCCTCGAGGTCACCGCGCTGCCGGGCGTGATCCCGTCGCTGTCCAACGACGCGGAGTTCTTCCCGGGACAGCCGAAGTCCTGGTCGCTGCCGTTCATGATCAACGAGGAGCAGGCGCCGACCGGGCGACCGGCCGGCGGGCAGGGCTGGGCGGGCCTGGCCAACCTCTTCTACTGGGTCGACCGGGAGAACGGCATCGGTGGCTTCTGGGCCACCCAGATCCTGCCGTTCGGAGACCCCACCTCGTTCACCGAGTACATGGCCTTCGAGGAGGCGGCCTACCAGTCGCTCTCGGGTCACGCCCCTGGGTGAGGGTCCTGTGTCGGAGGGCGGCCCCCTAGAGTCGGCGCGTGAGTCGCCTGATCCTGCTCAACGGCCCGCCCGGCATCGGGAAGTCGACCCTCGCCCGGCGCTACGTCGAGGACCACCCGGGAGTGCTCGACGCCGACATCGACGTCCTCCGCACCCTGGTGGGCGGGTGGCGGGACGACTTCAACGGGGTCGGCGCGCTGATCCGGCCGGCGGCCCTCGCGCTGATCGGCGCCTACCTCGCGGGGGGCAACGACGTGGTGCTTCCGCAGATGCTCACGAACCCCTCCGAGCTGGCCAGGTTCGAGGCCGCAGCCCTCGGCGCGGGCGCGGAGTTCGTCGAGTGTCTGCTGATCGACGACCTCGACGCGAGCGTGGCACGTTTCCACCTCCGCGGAACTTCGGACCCGGACGTCGAGTGGCACAGCCAGGTCCGGCTGATCGTGGAGTCGGGCGGGGGTGACGAGCTGTTGGCGGCCTACCACGGGAAGCTGCTCGAGATGGCCGAGACCCGGCCGAGCACGATCGTGGTCCGGAGTGCCGAAGGCGATGTGGGCGGGACGTACGCGTCCCTGCGGTCAGCGCTCGCCGAGTCCTAGGGCTTCTACCTCGTGCAGGAAGCCGATGAGCCCCTCGAAGTAGGTCTCCTGGTCGTCGACGATCGCGAGGTGGCTGCCGTCGGGGCAGTGGTGGTAGCGCCCGTCGGGGAGCTCGCCGGCCATCCACTCGAGGTACGCCGGGTCCATCGTGTCGTGAGCGGCGCCCATCACGAGCGTGGGCACGGTGATGGAGGGCAGGTCCTCGCTGCGGTCCCAGTGCAGCAGCTTGCCGCTGGCCCCCAGCTCGCTCGGCCCCTGCATGGGCGCGTAGATCGCGTGGTTGATGTGCGCGAAGCTGCGCGTCACCGGCTCGGGCCACTCCTCCAGCGGCAGCCGGCAGACGTGCTGCACGTAGTGGTGCTCGAGCAGGAGCTGTTCGTACGCCGGGTCGTCGGTGCGCCCCTCGGCCTCCAGGCGCTTGATCTCGGCGAGGGCGTCCTGGTCCATGGGCGGCATCAGGACCCGCTCGGCGTACTCGTTGTACCTCGGGACGCTGGCCATCATGTTCGACACGACCAGCGCCTTGAGGTGCTCCTGGTGGGCCAGCGCGTACTCGATGGCGAGCACCCCGCCCCAGGACTGGCCGTAGAGCACGAAGGTGTCGCGGTCGAGCCCGAGCGCGACCCGGACCTGCTCGACCTCGTCGACGAACCGGTCGATCTCCCACAGCGACGGGTCGTCCGGCTGGTCGCTGTAGTGGGAGCCGAGCTGGTCGTAGTAGTAGTACTCGACGCCCTCCTGGGGCAGCCAGCCGTCACACGGCTCGAGGTACTCGTGCGTGGCGGCCGGACCACCGTGCAGCAGCAGCACCTTCAGTCTCGGGTTGTTGCCGACCCGCTTGGTCCACACCTTGAACTCCCCGCACGGCGTGCTGATCGGGATCATCCGCACGCCCCCGGAGAGACGGTCCGGCCGGCCGGTGTTGTCCAGATAGCTGTCCACCGGCTCACCCAACCACGAAGACGCACGACAGCACCGGCTTTTCCCGCCCTCACTACCCTGGCGACATGACCGACGACCAGACCCGCGCCCGCGCCACCACCATGCTCGGCCTCCATCAGGCCGGGGAGCTCCTCACCGTCGTCAACGTCTGGGACGTGATCACGGCGACCGTGGTCGCCGACGTCCCGGGCACGACCGCCCTGGCCACCGCCAGTCACTCGATCGCCGCCGCCTACGGCTACCCCGACGGCGAGCAGATCCCCGTCGACCTGATGATCGAGGCCGTCGGCCGGATCGCCGCCGCCGTCTCGGTCCCCGTCAGCGCCGACCTCGAGGGCGGGTACGGCGACCCCGCGGGCACGGTCCGCAAGGCGATCGGTGTCGGGATCGTCGGCGCCAACATCGAGGACCAGATGCGGCCGCTCGCCGAGGCCGCCGCGAACGTCGAGAAGATCATGAAGGCGGCCTCCGACGAGGGCGTCGACTTCGTCCTCAACGCCCGCACCGACGCGTTCGCGAAGGGGCGCGATCGTGACCAGGCCGAGGTGCTCGACGACGCCGTCGAGCGCGGCAGGGCCTTCCTCGACGCGGGTGCACCGGTGGTCTTCGTGCCCGGCCGCCTCAGCGAGGAGCAGATCCTCGCCCTGGTCGACGCGTTCGGTCCCCGTCGGCTCACGACGATCGCGATCCCCGGCACCCCGTCACTGGCCTGGCAGCAGGAGCACGGCGTCGCCCGGGTCTCCTTCGGGCCGTTGTCGCAGAATGTCGCGCTCACAGCGCTCCAGGAGCTCGTCGAGGAGGTCCACCGCGGCGGCGGTGTCCCCGCCACGATGCGCATCCTCAACTGACGACGGGCTGACCTAGAGGCGGGGGAGCCGGACCACGAACACGGCGCCGGTGCCTCCGCCACCCGCGACCGGATCCCCGACCGGATCCCCGACCACGACGTCGCCCCCGATCGAGCGGGCCACCCGGCGGGCGATGCCGAGCCCCAGCCCGGTCCCGCCCGACGTGCCTGCGACCCCCGCTGCGAACAGCTGGTCGCGGACGCCGTCCTCGATCCCGGCGCCGTCGTCGGTGACGACGATCTCGACGAACGCGGCCGCCAGGACCGCGTCGAGCGTGACGACCGAGGCGGCGTGCCGGACGGCGTTCTCGACGACGGGCGAGAGGGCCCGGACGACCAGGTCGGTCGGTGCCGCGATCCGGACGTCGGCCGCGGACGTGTGGTCGCGCAGCGTCATGTCCTCGGGGACGAGCGGCAGCACCGCCGCGACGACGTCCGCGAGCTGGCTGGTGGCCGACGCGTGGCCGGAGGCCGGGTCCCGGGCCAGGTCGAGCAGGGTCGTGATGGTCTCGGCCATCACCCGCGAGGACGTGGCGATCTGCTCGAGGTCGACCCTGGCCTCCCCGGTGAGGCCGCCCCGCAGCAGGGCGAGATCGGCGGATCCCTGGATCGCGGACAGCGGCGTCCGCAGCTCGTGCGCCAGCTCGGCGGTGAGCCGCTGCTCGGCGCGGATGGTCATGGCCACCCGCTCCAGCAGGCCGTCCAGGGTCGCCCCGAGGGCCGAGATCTCGTGCGTGGGCTCGCCGAGCTCGAAGCGGCGGCCCAGGTCGTGCTCGCTCCACTCCCGGGCCCGCTCGGCCATCAGGCCGACCGGCGCGAGGGCCCGTGACGTCACCCAGCGGGCGACCCCGCCGACGACCAGCACGACCACGAGCCCGACGAAGATGCTCGCCAGCAGGACGTAGAGCTCCGAGCGCTCGTACGGCTTCAGCGGCTCGCTCACGACCACGACGGCCCGGACCCCCGGCCGCGCCACGAAGGGCCGGGCGAGCAGCCGGTCGGAGTCCCCGGCGTCGACGATCCTGATGCTGGAGGCGCCCGAGAGGTCCTGCACCAGCTCGTTCAGGTGCGGCGCGCTCACGCCGGCCACCTTCTTGCCCTGGTCGTCGAAGACCACGACGCCCGGGTCGAGCACACCGACCGGCACCACGAGCCCCTCGTCGGACGAGGCGCCGATGGCCCCGACGACGGAGTCGGCGCGGTCCTCGAGGACCCGGTCCACGTTGCGGGTCACGAGCTGGTGCAGCAGGAGCTGGAGCCCCAGCGTCATCAGGACCATGGCCAGCGCCGTCACCGCCATCGTCGAGGCGACGATCTGGGCGCGGAACGTGGGCGACCGCAGGCGGGGGATCCTCATCGCAGCGTGAAACCCACTCCCCGGACGGTCTGCAGGGTGATGGGAGAGTCGAGCTGCTCGAGCTTGCGGCGGATGCGGCGGATGTAGGAGTCGATCGTGTTCTCGCTGACCACGGCTCCGTCCGGCCAGGCCGCGGCCACGACCGCGCGGCGACGGACCACCTCACCGGGCCGCGAGGTGATCGCGGCGAGCATCCGGAACTCGGTCGGGGTCAGGAGGACCTCGGTCGCGCCGTACCGCAGCGCGTGCGCGGCCGGGTCGAGCACCAGGTCGGCCGCCGGGGCCGGTGCGGGGCGCCCGCGCCGGGCGAGCGCCTCGACCCGGACGATCAGCTCCTTCACGTCGAACGGCTTGGGCAGGTAGTCGTCGCCGCCCGCCCCGAAGCCCGAGAGCCGGTCGTGGATCCCGGCCAGTGCGGTGAGGAAGAGCACCGGGGCGGACTGCCCGGCCGAGCGCAGCGCCTGGCACACGTCGCGCCCGTCGGCGTCGGGCAGGCCGATGTCGAGGACCAGCACGTCGAGCGGCGTCTCGGGTCCGAAGAGCCGCAGCGCCTCGCCCCCGTCGTGCGCGGTCAGGACGGAGTGGCCGGTCAGCGCGAGGGCCTGCGTGACGACGCGCCGGATCGCGGGGTCGTCCTCGCAGAGCCCGACGTCGACCACGTCAGTCGCCGTTCCCGCTGGACGAGGAGACCTTGTCGCCCCAGGCGGCCCTGGCCCCGGAGTCGCCCACGCGGTAGACCTGCACGCTCGTCGCCAGGGCCGCGACGACGGCCAGGGCGGCGACGACGCGCAGCGCGGTGG
Organism: Nocardioides sp.; assembly: GCA_025964835.1. Taxonomy (GTDB): domain Bacteria; phylum Actinomycetota; class Actinomycetes; order Propionibacteriales; family Nocardioidaceae; genus Nocardioides. Next base: position 9,502 of record JAOPYB010000035.1, read on the forward strand.
GGGACGTGGACCGGGAGGGCGTCGCCGGACGGCGGTCGAGCAGGACCAGCGCGAGGGCCAGCACGGCCAGCGGGATCACGAACCAGATCAGCTGGTCACCGAGCGCGGCGTGCTTGCCGGGATCGCCGACGTGGCGCTCGAGCGACTCGCCGCTGGACGTGGCGACCGGGCACAGCACGGCCCCGACGACGGCGGCGGCGACCACGAGCGCGCCGTACCGGGAGCGCCAGACGGGGCGCACGGCGATCGCGATCGTGCCCAGGGCCGCCAGCGGCAGCAGGACGACGACGGCGTGGACGACGAGCGGGTGGATCGGGATGCCGTTGATCAGGTCGAACACGACGCTCTCCTCACGAGGCTGGTGGCCCCAGACTCCCGGCCCGAACCTGCCAGCAACCTGACCGCCGGCCTCGTCGCCACGCCGTCGGGGCTCCGTCGAGGCGAATGGCGTTGCGGGCGGGTCGCCCGTTGGACAGGGTATGCGGGTGACCGACCTCGACGAACGACTCCGCGACGCCTCCAGGGCCTGCACCGACATGGTGGTCTGGCACCCACGCACCCGGCCGGGGGACGTCCTCGCCGAGCTGGGCCGGGCCTGCGAGGAGCTGGGCATCGAGGAGTGGGACGTGTACGGCGACGGCGGCGCCGTCACGAGGCTCGAGGAGGAGGTCGCGGAGCTGCTCGGGAAGCCGGCTGCGGTGTTCTTCGTCAGCGGCACCATGGCCCAGCAGGCGATGCTGCGCGTCTGGTGCGAGCGCCGGGGCACCCGCCGGGTGGCGATCCAGGACCTGTCCCACCTGCTCCATCACGAGAACGACGGCCCGCGGCTGGTGCACGACCTCCGTTTCGAGCCGCTCACCCAGGGTCGCCGGACCGCCACCGCCGACGACCTGCGCGGCATGACCGGCAGCCTCGGCGCCGCGCTGATCGAGCTCCCGCTCCGCGACGCCGGGTGCGTGGTGCCGCCCTGGGACGAGCTGGTGGCGCTCTCGGAGTCCGCACGCGAGCTCGGGGTGCCGCTGCACGTCGATGGCGCGCGGCTGTGGGAGGTGCAGCCCGGCTACGACCGGTCGCTGGCCGAGATCGCCGCGCTCGCCGACAGCCTCTACGTCTCGTTCTACAAGGGGCTGGGGGGCATGGCCGGCGCCGCCGTCGTGGGGGAGCAGGAAACCATGATCGAGCTCCGCGCCTGGCGTCAGCGGATGGGCGGCCAGCTCTACCGGATGACGCCGTACGCCGTGTCCGCGCTCGTCGGGCTGCGCGACCGGCTCCCGCAGATGGGGGAGTACGTCGCGTGGGCGCGCTCGCTCGCCGCCGAGCTGGTCGGCGTCGGGCTGCGCGTGAACCCCGACCCGCCGCACACGAACACGTTCGAGGTGTTCGCCGAGGCGGAGCTCGAGCCGCTGCACGAGCGGATGGCGACGTTCATGGAGCGCGAGAAGCTGCAGCCCTGCCCGCCGTGGCGAGCCACCGAGGTGCCGGGGGTCCTGATGACCGAGGTGACGGTCCACGCGGCGGCGCTGCGCCACGAACCGGCCCGCGTGGCTCGCGCGTACGCGGAGATCGCCGCAACGGCCTAGCGCTACAGTCGGGGAAGCCCCACCTGCCGCATCGTGCCCGGAGCAGCAGCCCCTTCTGCGTCTCGAGCAACGATGGCCGGTCCGGCGATGTTCACGTCCACCTCGACGGATCCGCTGCGGCGGTCCCAGAGCCTCTACTCCGGCCTCGCTGCCGAGATCCGCGAGAGCGGCCTGCTCCGGCGCCGGTACGCCTACTACTGGACCCGCATGGGGTTGGCGGTCGCGACCTTCGCCCTCGTCTGGGTGGCGTTCTCGCTGCTCGGTGACTCGTGGTTCCAGCTGGTCATCGCCGGCGGGCTGGGGATCCTGATGACCCAGTTCGGCTTCCTCGGCCACGACGCCGCCCACCGGCAGATGTTCCGCTCCGCAGCGTGGAACGACTGGACGTCCCGGATCATGGCGGGCTTCGCCGGCCTCAGCTACGGCTGGTGGAAGGGCAAGCACAACCGGCACCACGCCGCCCCCAACCAGGAGGGCAAGGATCCCGACATCGCGCGCGGGACGCTCGTCTTCACACCCGACCTCGCCGCCGAACGCACCGGCGCGGGCGCCTGGTTCACCGCCCGCCAGGGCTGGCTGTTCTTCCCGCTCCTCACGCTCGAGGGGCTCAACCTGCACGTCGCCAGCGTCAGCCCGCTGTTCAGCCGGCACGCCACCCGCGCCCAGCGCGTCGAGTCGCTGGTCGTCGCGCTGCGCCTCGCGGCGTACGTCGGCGTGCTGCTGCTGGTCCTGCCGGTCGGCAAGGCCGGCGCGTTCCTGGCCGTCCAGTCGGCGCTCTTCGGGCTCAGCCTCGGCGCGTCCTTCGCGCCCAACCACAAGGGCATGCCGATCGTCCCGCCCGAGGCCCGGATCGACTTCCTGCGGCGCCAGGTCCTGATGTCGCGCAACGTGCGCGGCGGGCTCGTCGTCGACTTCGCGCTCGGTGGCCTCAACTACCAGATCGAGCACCACCTCTTCCCGAGCATGCCCCGGCCCAACCTGCGAGCCGCGCAACCCCTCGTCCGCGCCTACTGCGACCTGCACGAGGTGAGCTACTGCGAGACGGGGCTCTTCGAGTCGTACGGCATCGTCATCGACTACCTGAACCACGTCGGGCTGCGGGCGCGCAGCCCGTTCGAGTGTCCGCTCGTCATCGATCTACGTACTTAGTGCCTCCCTTGAGGAAGCCTTGAGCAAACCTCGCGGGTAAGCCGGGTGGTGCCTTGAGTTGGGAGCGGCAGAGTTCTGGTTATCGAAGAACCCCCCACTCGGCCAGTGACTCCCCGGAGCTGGTCTCACTCAAA
>JAOPYB010000137.1 GCA_025964835.1 Nocardioides sp.
AGCGCGCTGAGGACCTCGGGCCAGGTCAGGCTCATCAGGTCGTGGCGGGAACGCGTGCCCGCAGCAGCGCGATCACCGACTCGGCCAGCTGGATCGGGTCGATCGGGTGCGGCACGGCGGCCTCGGCGCGCGACCAGGTCGCGAGCCAGGCGTCCTGGGGTCGGCCGGTCAGGACCAGGACCGGGGGGCACCGGTAGATCTCGTCCTTGAGCTGCTTGGCGATGCCCAGGCCGCCGGCGGGCACGGCCTCGCCGTCGAGGATCACCAGGTCGATGTCGCCGGCGTCCATGTTCTGGATGACGACCGGCTCGGTCGCGACCTCGACGTACTGGAGCTCCGGCAGGTCCGGGTGCGGGCGGCGGCCGAGCGCGAGGATCACCTGCTGGCGGGTGTTCACGTCGTCGCTGTAGACGAGCACCTTCAGCGGGGCGGGCATCGAGGAGGTCGAGTCGGTCACGGCGGCGATGTTACCCGTCGGCGCTGCCCCCGCGCTGGCGCGCCTCCAGGAGGTCCAGCCGACGGTCCTCGCGGGCCGCCTCCCTCATCGAGGAGCGCACCCACTGGGCGAAGAGCACTCCGAAGAAGACCAGGCCGACCAGGTCGCCCGACCCCCACAGGATGCCCCCGGCCAGGTGCTGGTCGTCGTGCGGGTCGGGCAGCCAGGCGCCCATCGGGCCGGCGTGCAGGGCGGGGTACCAGTCGTGGCCGATCAGGTTCTGCTGGGCCATGATCGTGACCCCGAGGAACGCGTGGAACGGCAGCGTCAGGACGACGATCAGCATCCGCGCCGGGTAGCCCACCCGGCCCGGCACCGGATCGATGCCCATCAGCGGCCAGAAGAAGAGCGTCCCGACCACCACCAGGTGCAGGTGCATCATCTCGTGCACGTACGCCGAGTGCAGGGAGGCGTCGTACCAGCCGGAGAAGTAGAGCGCCCACGGCGAGACGACGTACAGCAGGAGCGTCAGCGGCGGGAAGGACAGCACCTTCGCCACCCGGGAGTGCAGGAGGGACAGCAGCCAGCGGCGGGGGCGTGGCGGCAGCGTGCGGAGCGCGAGTGTCACCGGGGCCCCGAGCGCGAGCGCCAGCGGGACGACCATTGCCAGCACCATGTGCTGGACCATGTGGACACTGAGCAGCGTGAGGTCGTAGGCGCCGAGGCCGGAGGCCGTGGCGAAGTAGAACGCGCCGAGCCCGACGCCGACGAACGCGACCGTGCGACCCACCGGCCACCGGTCGCCGCGCTGGTGCAGCACCCGGACGCCGAGCAGGTAGAGACCGGCCGCCCAGACCGTCACGACGAAGGGGATCGGGGCCAGCGACCACTCCGTGAAGACCCGTCCCAGCGTGAACCTCGGGAGGGTCGCGGAGGCCTCCATGGCGACGTTCAGCGAGAGCCCAAGCACGGTGTGAACAATATGACGTCGAAACTCAAGGGGGTCGGGGTGCCCTCGTCCCCGGCTCACGACATAATGACGGCGTGGCGACAGCAACAGCGATTCCGGCATCCCGTCTGCACGGGCACCACGACCGTCCGAGCATGGTCAGCGTGGGGACCATCATCTGGCTCTCGAGCGAGCTGATGTTCTTCGCGGCCCTGTTCGCGTCGTACTTCACGATCCGGGCGGTCAGCCCCGAGCTCTGGGCGGCCAACACCGAGAAGCTGAACGTCCCGTTCGCCTCGGTGAACACCACGATCCTGGTGCTGTCCTCGCTCACCTGCCAGCTGGGCGTCTTCGCGGCCGAGCGCGGCCAGGTCGGGCGCAGCGGCCGGATCTTCCAGGTCAAGGCCTGGGGCCTGCGCGAGTGGTTCGTCCTCACCTACTTCATGGGCGCGGTCTTCATCGGCGGCCAGGCCACCGAGTACGCCGCCCTCGTGCGCGAGGGCACGACGATCCAGGACTCGGCGTACGGCACGATGTTCTACCTCACGACCGGCTTCCACGGCCTGCACGTGACGGGTGGGCTGATCGCGTTCCTGTTCGTCCTGGGACGTACCTTCCTCGCCCGCAAGTTCACCCACGAGCAGGCGGTCAGCGCGATCGTCGTCTCCTACTACTGGCACTTCGTCGACGTCGTCTGGATCGGGCTGTTCGCCACGATCTATCTCATCAAGTAGCTCGATCCCAGACCCCTCCAGGACTCCCAGCAAGGAATCGATGTGCGTCTCCTGAACCGCTCCGTCAATGGTTGGGCCGGCCGAGTCTCCCGGCACCGCCGCGGACCGCTCGCCGGGCTGATGGTGCTGCTGCTCGGGCTGCTGTTCACGGGCACGCTCTACGCGGCGTTCGCCCCGGCCCAGGCCCAGCAGGCCTCCAGCGACGCCGACCAGGTCGCCAAGGGACGCGAGCTGTTCCTCGTGGGCTGTGCCTTCTGCCACGGCCAGAACGGTGAGGGCATCCGGACCCAGAACGGCAACCAGATCGGCCCCGCGCTGGTCGGTGTCGGTGCTGCAGCCGTCGACTTCCAGGTCGGCACCGGCCGGATGCCGATGTCCCAGCCCGGAGCCCAGGCCCAGCGCAAGCCCCCTGCCTACAACGACGAGGAGATCGCCGCCCTCGCGGCGTACGTCGCCTCGCTCGGCCCCGGCCCGTCGATCCCCACCGCGGACGACTACAGCATCGACGGCCTCTCCGAGGACCAGCGCCAGGAGGCCATCGTCCGCGGCGGCCAGATCTTCCTGACCAACTGCACGGCGTGCCACAACTTCGAGGGCTCCGGAGGCGCCATGCCGCGCGGCGGCTACGCCCCCAAGATCCGCGGCGTCGAGCCCCGCTACATCTACGAGGCCATGCTGACCGGCCCGCAGGCCATGGACACGTTCTCCAACGGCAACCTGTCGCCGGAGGAGAAGCGTGACGTGATCGCCTACCTCGGCACGATCGAGGAGACGCCCGGCTACGGCGGCTTCGGCCTCGGGGGCCTCGGCCCCGTGAGTGAGGGCCTGTTCGCCTGGCTCGTGGGCCTCGGCGCCCTGGTCGGCTTCGCGATCTGGATCGCGGCCCACACGACCCGCTCGACGAAGGAGAAGGTGGAAGCGTGAGCACCGAGCTGCCCCCCGGCCACGACCACGTGCCGGCGGTCCCCGACGAGCCGATCGCCAACCCCGGCCTCCCGGCGCACACGTGGCGCCCGACCGACGTCGACCCCAGGGCCGAGAAGCGTGCCGAGCGCCAGGTCGCCGCGCTGTTCCTGCTCTCGATGGTCTGCGCCGTCCTGTTCCTCGTCAGCTACTTCGTCTTCCAGATCGGCGACAACCCCGACTCGTTCGCCGGTCTGGGTGCCTCCAACGTCGCCCTCGGCGGCACCCTCGGCCTCGCGCTGCTGCTGATCGGCGTCGGAATCATCCAGTGGGCCCGCAAGCTGATGGGTGACCACGAGCTCGTCGAGATGCGCCACCCGGCCGCCTCCCCCGAGGAGGACCGCGTGGCGACGCTCGCCGCGCTCGGTGCCGGCCTCGAGGAGTCCGGCATCGCCCGGCGCCCGCTGGTCCGCAACACGCTCTTCGGCGCGATGGGCATCCTGCTGGCCCCGGCCGTCGTGATGCTCCGCGACCTCGGCCCGCTCCCGGGCGACAAGCTGCTCCACACCGTCTGGACCAAGGGCATGCGCGTCGTCCGCGACGTGGTCGGCACCCCGATCAAGCTGTCCGACCTCGAGATCGGCGACCTCGTCAACGCCGAGCCCGAGATCATCTTCGCGACCAACAGCCAGGGCGAGCCGGAGTACGAAGGCGTCGACCTGCAGATCGCCAAGTCCAAGGCCGCCGTGGTCCTGCTGCGGATGGACCCCGACGACATCATCCCCGGCAAGGGGCGCGAGAACTGGTCGGTCGACGGGATCGTCTGCTACTCCAAGATCTGCACGCACGTCGGTTGCCCGATCTCGCTGAACGAGCGCACCACGCACCACCTGCTGTGCCCCTGTCACCAGTCGACGTTCGACCTCGCCGACTCCGGCAAGGTCATCTTCGGCCCGGCCGGACGGCACCTCCCGCAGCTGCCCCTGGCGGTTGACGCCGAGGGCTACCTCGTGGCGCAGAGCGACTTCACGGAGCCGGTCGGACCGAGCTTCTGGGAACGTGACTCCAAGGACATCGGCGAACAGGGTGAGGGCTCCTGATGAGCATCGACACGAGCAAGGTCGCCACGACCAACTCCACCACGGCCGCGACGCCCAAGAAGCCCAGCAAGGTCGCCGGCGCGGCCAC
>JAOPYB010000155.1 GCA_025964835.1 Nocardioides sp.
TCGAGAACACCTTCATCCCGACCGTCGCCAAGCGCGGCGCGGCGATCATCGAGGCCCGCGGGTCGTCGTCCGCCGCCTCCGCGGCCTCGGCCACCATCGACGCCGCCCACGACTGGCTGCTCGGCTCTGCCGCCGACGACTGGGTGTCGATGGCGGTCGTCTCGGACGGGTCGTACGGCGTGCCGGAGGGCCTCATCTCGTCGTTCCCGGTCACCACCAGGGACGGCAGCTGGGAGATCGTCCAGGGCCTGGAGATCGACGACTTCTCGCGGGCCCGGATCGACGCCACCACCGCCGAGCTCGCCGACGAGCGCAACGCCGTCACGGAGCTCGGCCTGATCTGAGCCCCGCGCCTGGGCAGGGCCGCAATCGTTCAATTGAACGGTTACGGCCCTGTTTCGTGCCGGGACCGGTGCTTTCCCCAGCAATTGAACGGTTGTGCGCGGCCTCAGACGGGCTGGTTGGGGATCGTGACCGCCAGGAAGATCAGGATCCCGCCGACGCCGGCGAGCAGCAGGCAGTCGAAGACCCGGTTCCGGACGGCCAGCATGCCGGCATCCTTGCGCGGCAGCACCAGCCGCAGCAGGGCCGCGAAGATCAGCGACCCGGCCATCCACTCGGTCCCGAGGCGCCAGTTGCCGGTCCACACGATCCCGATGCCGACCGCCGTGCCGGCCAGGACCACGAGGTAGAACATCCCGCCGATCGTGGAGGGGTAGCGGCGGCCCTCGGTCTCGCCGTTGGCCTCCGCACCCGCACCCGCACCCGCGGGCGGGGAGGCCTCGGTCGGCTCGGGCTCGCTCATCGGGAGGTCACCGTCAGACCAGGGTCTTCTCGGCCATCGTGACGATGTTGGAGAGCAGCATCGCCCGGGTCATCGGGCCCACGCCACCGGGGTTCGGCGAGACCCAGGCCGCCACGTCCCACACGTCGTCCGCGACGTCTCCGGCGATCTTGCCGTCGACCCGCGAGACGCCGACGTCGAGCACGGCCGCGCCGGGCTTGACCATGTCGGCGGTGATGATGCCCGGGACGCCGGCTGCCGCCACGACGATGTCGGCCTGCCGCACGTGCGCCGCGAGGTCGCGGGTGCCGGTGTGGCAGAGCGTCACGGTGGCGTTCTCGGAACGGCGGGTGAGCAGCAGCCCCAGCGGCCGACCGACGGTCAGACCGCGTCCCACGACGACGACCTCGGCCCCGGCGATCTCGACCGCGTGGCGGCGCAGCAGCTCGATGACGCCGACCGGCGTGCAGGGCAGCGAGCCCGGCTCGCCGAGGACGAGCTTGCCGAGGCTCACCGGGTGCAGCCCGTCGACGTCCTTGTCCGGGTCGACCCGCGACAGCAGGGCGAACTCGTCGAGCCCGGTGGGCTGCTGGACGAGGAAGCCGGTGCAGGCCGGGTCGGCGTTGAGGGTGTCGATCACCGCCTCCACCTCCGCCTGGGTCGCGGTGGCCGGCAGGTCGACGCGGATCGACTCGATGCCGATCTCCGCGCAGTCCTTGTGCTTGGCGCCGACGTACCAGTGCGATCCCGGGTCGTCGCCGACGAGCACGGTGCCCAGCCCGGGGACCACGCCCCGCTCGCGCAGCCTGGCCACGCGCTCGGTCAGCTCGGCCTTGATCACGGTCAGGGTGGTGGTGCCGTCGAGCTTCTGTGCAGTCACATGCTCATCCTTTCACTCAAGCGTCGGTGGTCGAGTGCCGCGCATCCCCTCGGTGGTCGAGTGCCGCGCGTCCCCTCGGTGGTCGAGTGCCGCCGAGGAACGAGGCGGCGTATCGAGACCCGTGGGGCACACCGGGTCTCGATACGCGCCGTCGCGCCCTCGTGCCTCGGTCGCGGGCGCTACTCGACCTTCCCACCGCACGCCGCGGCTCCGCCGCGGCTCAGTGGTAAAAGTGGCGGGTGCCGGTGAAGTACATCGTGACCCCGGCCGCCTTCGCGGCCTCGATGGTGAGCTCGTCGCGCACTGACCCGCCGGGCTGGACGATCGCGGCCACACCGGCGTCGATGAGGATCTGCGGGCCGTCCTCGAAGGGGAAGAACGCGTCGGAGGCGGCGACCGAGCCGACGGCCCGCTCCCCCGCCCGCTGGACGGCGAGCCGGCACGAGTCGACCCGGTTGACCTGACCCATGCCGACACCGACCGAGGCGCCGCCCCGGGCCAGCAGGATCGCGTTGGACTTCACCGCGCGGCAGGCCTTCCACGCGAACGCGAGGTCGGCGAGCAGCTCGGGCGACGCAGCCTCGCCGGTGGCGAGGGTCCAGGTCGACGGGTCGTCGCCGGGAGCGTCCACCGCGTCGCGCTCCTGGGCGAGCAGGCCACCCGAGACCGGACGCAGCTCCACGCCGCCGCGGACGGCGGGCACGCACTCGAGCACCCGGATGTTCTTGCCGCCTCGCGGCAGGGACCGGAGGACCTCGACGGCGCCGGCGTCGTACGCCGGTGCCACGATCGCCTCGGTGAAGGTCTCGCGCATCGCCTCCGCCATGGCCACCGACACCGGTCGATTCACCGCGATGACGCCACCGAAGGCGGACGTCGGGTCGCACGCCGCCGCCTTCGCGTACGCATCCGCCGCGTCGGAGCCGACGGCGATGCCGCACGGGTTGGCGTGCTTGATGATCGCGACCGCCGGCTCGTCGAAGTCGTACGCCGCCCGTCGCGCCGCGTCGGCGTCGACGTAGTTGTTGTAGGACATCTCCTTGCCGTGCAGCTGGGTCGCCTGCGCCAGCCCGGGGCCGACGTCGTTGGTGTAGAGGACGGCGGCCTGGTGCGGGTTCTCGCCGTAGCGCAGCACGGCCTGCCGCTCCCAGGTCCCGCCCATCCAGGCGGGCGCGCCGGATCCGTCGGTGGTGTCGGTGAGCACGTTGCCCATCCAGGTGGCGACGGCCACGTCGTACGACGCCGTGTGCACGAACGCCTCCGCGGCGAGCCGCTGGCGCTCGGCCAGCGTGAAGCCGCCGGCCAGGGTGGCCGCCAGCACATCGGCGTAGCGCTCGGGCGAGGTGACGATCGCGACCGACGGGTGGTTCTTGGCGGCGGCGCGGACCATCGACGGCCCGCCGATGTCGATCTGCTCGACGCACTCGTCCGGGCCGGCGCCGGAGGCGACGGTCTCGGTGAACGGGTAGAGGTTCGAGACCACGAGCTCGAAGGGCTCGACGCCCAGGTCGGCGAGCTGCTGGACGTGGGTCTCCAGGCGTAGGTCGGCGAGGATGCCCGCGTGCACCTTCGGGTGCAGGGTCTTGACCCGGCCGTCGAGGCACTCCGGGAAGCCGGTGAGGTCCTCGACCTTGGTGACCGGCAGGCCGAGCTTCTCGATGAGGGCGGCAGAACCGCCGGTGGACACCAGCGCGACGCCGGCCTCGTGCAGGCCGCGGACGAGGTCCTCGAGGCCGCTCTTGTCGTAGACGGAGACCAGGGCTCGCCTGATCGGGATCCGGTGGTCACTCATGGACTGCACTCCTGCTCGGGTGGAGGAGCACCCAGGCGGTCGATGCTCCCGACGTCACTCCCTGGTGGTCGACCCACCTGCGCCAGTCGTGTGCGCCCAGCATAGAAGGGTCATCCCCCGTGGACGTCACCGGCCGAAACGCACCCGCCGGTGGTCGATCGTGAAACCCTCGCGCGCCATCCGGCCCACGCTGTCGACCAGCATCGCCCGCTCGGCGACCTTGATCCGCTCGTGCAGGCTCTCGACGGTGTCGTCGTCCTCGACCGGGACCGTCTCCTGGGCCACGATCGGCCCGGTGTCGACGCCCGCGTCGACCACGAAGAGCGTGCAGCCGGTGACCTTCACGCCGTAGGCCAGTGCCTCGGCGGGGCCGTGCATCCCGGGGAAGGACGGCGAGAGCGCCGGGTGGGTGTTGACGATCCGGCCGCCGAAGCGGCTCTGGAACTCCCGGCCGACGAGCTTCATGAAGCCGGCGAGCACCAGGAGGTCGGGCTCGAAGCCGGCGACGGTCTCGGCCATCGCCCGGTCCCAGTGCTCGCGGGTGGTGAACTGGCCCACCTTCTTCACGAAGGTCGGGATCCCGGCCCGCTCGGCACGGGCCAGGCCCTCGATGTCGTCGCGGTCGGCACCGACGGCGACCACGCGGGCGCCGTACGACGGGTCGGCGGCGGCGTCGATGAGCGCCTGGAGGTTGGTGCCGGACCCGGAGACGAGCACGACGAGCCGCGCGGGCGTGGGGTTCGACACGGTCGGGAGTCTAACGAGGCGGCGGCCCGTGCCGTGGACTGGTCGGTCGCGGTCAGTCGACGTGGGCGAGGCGCCGCGCGGTCCGGCGCTGCCACCAGGTCATGGCGAGCCCGCCGAGCAGGCCGCCGATGCCGAACGCGGTGATGGCGTGCACGAGCACGTCGAACGAGAACGGCCCGACGTCGCGCATCCGGCCCGGGCCGACGGCGCCGCCCGCGACGGAGGCCAGCAACCCGAAGAGGACCCCGGCGAGCACCCCGCCGGCGCAGCCACGCAGGGCCCCCTCGTCCCACCGGAGAGTGGGCATCCGGCGCTGGGTCCGGGCGGTCGCGAGGGCGGCGACCACCAGCGGGAGGGCCATCAGCCAGGCCGTCCAGCCGGGGGTGACACCGTTGTCCGGGAGCGCGGCGAGCAGGGGGAAGAGCGGGAGCGGGCCGAGCACGACCAGCGTCGGTGACACGAGGGTGTGGGCACCGACCGTGAAGCCGGGGCCGAGGAGATAGGAGCCGGTGAACGTGACGGCGTTCGGGAGCACGGTGGCGCTGAGCGCACTGAAGAGCGTGGCGTCGCCGGCGTCGGTGTGGAGCCGCGACATCACGTTGGCCGCGGAGCCGAAGTCGACGGCGAGGGCGAGGGTGAACGCGACCGCCGAGACCGCGAGGAAGGCGACGAGGATCCGCAGGCAGGTGGCCGTCGCGGCCCGGGCCGATGCCGGCAGGAACGCCGCCCAGATCGCGGCCCGGCCGGAGCCGATCGCGATCGCCGGCGCGCCGAAGGACCCGCAGAGCAGGAGCGACCAGAGCACCACCCGGGCACCGGAGACCCCGGTGGTCGCGCCGGTGGCGAGCGAGGAGGTCACGACCGCGGTGACGACGTACCCGGCCCCGAAGAGCGCGACCGCCGTAGGCACGGTCCAGTCGCGCTCGCCGTCGGCGATCCGGTCGGCGTCGGGGCCGTGACCCGACACCGAGTCGCCGACGCGGTGCCCGATCCGCCAGATCCCCCAGGCCGCGAGCGCGGTCAGCCCGAGCGGCACCGCGGTGATCGCCACCCCGTCGACGCGGATCCCCGAGCCGTGGGCCAGGAGCCAGGAGAGCGCACCCGCGCGCAGCCCGTCGCGCGGGGTCCCGTGGGCGCCGGCGTCGGTGAGGAACCAGCCGACGACCCCGACGGCCAGGCAGACGAGCAGCGTCGAGGCGGCAGCCGCCACGCCCCCCAGCGTGGCCAGCAGGACGAGCGGCCGACGGTGCCCCGCATCGCCGCCGGCACCGGCGGACGCGCGTGGAGAGGCCGTGGCGGATCGAGGGAGCAGCGAAGTCATGGCCCGGTCATCATGACCCGATCGGCGTACGCCGCGGCGGTCCCACGCCGGTTGGCCGGGGGCATCGCACCTCCCGTACCGTGGACGGGCCATGAGGAATCCCGACGAGTTCGACGCCTTCTACAAGGACGCGCGCGACCGCCTGCTCCTCCAGACCTACGCACTGACGGGCGACCTGCCCGCCTCCCGCGCGGCGGTGCGCGACTCCTTCGTCGTGGCCTGGCACCACTGGCGCAAGATCTCGCGCCTCGACGACCCGGAGTCGTGGGCGCGGCCGCACGCCTGGGCCCACGCCCAGCGTCGACACACGGCCCGCCTGTGGCACCGCGACAAGAGCCTCGACCCGGACGCCCGGGCGACGCTCGATGCGCTGGGCAAGCTTCCCGTCGCCCAGCGCAAGGCCCTGCTGCTCACGCAGCTGACCACGGCCTCGATGACGGACATGGCCCGCGAGGTCGGCCTGCCGCGCGCCGAGGCCGAGCGGGAGCTCCAGAGCGCGACCTCGCAGTTCGCCGTGCACCGCGACGTCCCCACGACCACGATCCGCCCCCTCTTCGAGCCGCTGCGCGAGCACGCCGAGACCGCCCGCTGGCCGAGGCCGAGCATCATCCGCAGGGCGGGCGCCGCGCGGCGTCGTACGCACACCACGCTGGGCGCCGTCGCCGTGGTCGCCGGGCTCGTCCTCACGGGGTCGCTGGTCACCGACGCCGCGGGGGTGCGCCCGACCCTCAGCCGCGAGCACCTCACGTCCTCAGCCCCCCACCAGGACAAGACGCCGGCCGCGGAGCCGGTCGACCTGCCGGAGGACGTGATGCTGACCAGCGACCAGGTGGGCGCACTGGTCGCCGGGAAGCGCTGGTCGGTCACCGGCACCCACGACATCAGTGCGGGCGACACGACCGCGGTCCCCTGCCGGCAGGACTCGTACGCCGACCCGTTGGGCACCGCCGCGCTGGTGCGCACCTTCGACACCGCACCCAGCAAGGGCGCTCCGCGGGTCTCGGCCGTCGAGACCACGGAGGTGTCGGCCACGGCCAAGGCGGCCCGGCGGACCTACGGCACCACGCTCGACTGGTACGCCGGGTGCACCGACCGGCGGGTGCAGCTGCTCGGCACCCACCGGGTCGACCGGGTGGGCGACCAGGCGATGCTGTTCGTGCTCCGCGGCTGGGACCAGCCGGTCTCCACCCTGGTCGTCGGCGTCGCGCGGACCGGACAGCTGACGACCACGACGACGAGCCGGGTCACCGACGCGCGGCCGCCCGACCTCAGCGGCGCTGCGAAGCTGCTGGGCGCCGCGGTCGACGGCGTCTGCGGACTGCCCGACGCGGGTGCCTGCTCGGCCCGGGCGCGCCTCAGGCCGGCCGCGCCGCGTCCCGTCGGGACGGTCCCCGCGATGCTGGCCGAGGTCGACCTCCCGCCGGTGACCGGCGTCGACCGCCCCTGGGTGGGCACCGAACCCCGCAAGGCGGTCGAGAACGTCGCCGCGACCCGGTGCGACCAGGCCGACTTTGACACCGCCCCGATGTCCAACAACCTCACCAGGTCGTTCCTCATCCCCCGGACCAGGCTCGCCGTCCAGTTCGGGCTGACCGAGACGGTGGGTTCGCTTCCGGTGGGCGCCGCGCGCAGCTTCGTGGACCGCATCCGCGCCCGGGTGGCGGCCTGCCCGGACAAGGACCCGGGCACCGAGGTGGTCAAGGTCGCGCAGGTCGCCACCGGGAAGCGTGACCTCAGCATCTGGCGGGTCACCACGGAGATCACCGACCAGATGTCGGTGCAGTACCTCATGGGCATCGTCCGCGACGGCACCTCGATCGCCCAGGTCGGTTTCGTTCCCGACCGCAGGGTCGTGATCCGGCCGGGGGCCTTCGTGGCGCTGGTGCACCGCGCGCTGGACCGGCTCGGCGCGATGCCGGCGCCGAAGGGCTGAGCGGCCCGGGTGAGGAGGTCGCGCAGCGACCGTCTCGAAACCCCGGAACTTTCTCGGCCAGTCGTGCAACCGTGAGTCTCCCCGGGGCGTATCCCCCCTGACTGACGGACCAGCACCAGCACACGAGACGGGGACGGTCGATGGACGAACGCGAGTTCGACGACTTCTACGCCTCGTCGTTCCAGCGGATCACGGGCCAGGTCTACGCCATGATCGGCAGCCGCGACGAGGCGCAGGAGTGCGTCCAGGAGGCGTTCGTCCGGGCCTGGGCGCACCGCCGCAAGCTGGACCGCGCCGAGCATCCCGACGCCTGGGTCCGCACCACGGCGTACCGCCTCGCCGTCAGCCGCTGGCGGCGTACGACGCGTCGCCGGCGGTCTGCGGACCGCGCCGTCGGTGCCGCCACCGAGACCGCGGCGCCCAGCGAGAGCCACGTGGCCCTCGTCGCCGCCCTCAGGCAGCTGCCGGAGTCCCAGCGCCGGGCGCTGGTGCTGCACCACATCGCCGACCTCTCGGTCCACGACGTCGCCCGTGAGGTCGGCGTCCCCGAGGGCACCGTCAAGGCGCGGCTGAGCCGCGGGCGGGCGGCCCTTGCCGCGCTCCTCACCGACGACAACGGATACCAGGAGGGAGCGAGCCATGTCTGACCCCCTCGAGCACCTCCACCGCTTCGACACCGAAGGACTCGACGTGAACCCGCTGCCCGCCTCCGAGGTGCGCCGCCGCGGCAACCGGATGCGGCGCCGCAACAACGCCCTCGCCGCCGTCGGTGGCCTGGCCGCCGTGGCGCTCATCGCCGTGCCCCTCGCGATCACCGCCGGTGGGAACGACCACGCCTCGCTCCCGCCCGCCAACCCGGCACCGAGCCGGACGACCGACCCCGCCGTCACCACTGCCTGGGTCCAGGAGATCCCCGAGAGCTTCCCACTCACCGAGGGCTTCCCGGCGACCAACGGCAGCGACGGCTCGCCCGTCACCGTGCAGCACCCCACCGATCTCGGGGTCTTCCCGCCCTGCTTCGGCCTTGGCGACAAGCGGAGCCGCCCGGCGCCGACGGTCGACAAGGCAGGCGTCGACTACCGCGGAGAGAGCGAGGACCAGCGCCAAGCAGTGCTGGCGGTGTATCAGGACCAGGACACCGCGAGCTCCGCACTGACGCAGCTCGAGGAGGACGTCGCCGGATGCCCCCGCCAGTCCACGGGGCACAAGACCTACCTGTTCGACGCAAGCCCGTCGGACTTCGGGGAGCAGTCCTTCACCTGGACCATGCGACTGCGCCAGGGAGGCGAGCTGAGCTCCGAGCTCTACGTCGTCCAGAACGTGCGGGTCGGCAACGCCATCTACGCGCTCTCCTACTACGGAGCGGGCGGCGCGAACCCGGAAGTGATCGACCACACGGCACGACTCATGGGGGTCAACTCGGCACCGGTGATCAGCTCGATGTGCGTGTTCGCGGCCGAGCCGTGCGACCCGCTCCCGAGCGCACCCGCGACCAGCGCGACGACCGGAGGCACCGGCGGGGGCGCCGTGAGCGCCATCCCGGACGACTTCCCGATCCTCGCCGGCTACCCGGACGACAGCTCGTCCGAGGGCGGCACGTTCGGCATCTCGGGTCCGACCCGGGACGGCAAGGACCTGGCCTTCCAGGCCTGCGGCGCCCAGGCACCGGCGCCCGACGGGGCCGACCAGCTGAACGCCGGCTGGACCAACCCCGAGGACTTCCGCAGTCGCCAGCTGACGACGTTCGACACGCTTGCCGAGGCCGACGCCTACGTCGACCAGGTGCTGCAGGTCTACCTCGACTGCCCGACCGAGGCCACCCCGGACGGCTACACCAGCGTCCACTCGGTGATCGACCAGGGTCTCGGCGACCGGTCGGCCAGCGCGGTCGTCCGGTACCGGCTCCGGGGCTCCTTCGCCCCCGGGCTGGACATCACGACCGTGGTCCGGGTGGGTCGAGCAGTGCTGCTCTCGACGACGTACGACGAGGGCGGCGCGGGCTCGCACCCCGAGCAGGAGGTCGCCGACGCCGTCGCCCGGGACGCCGACGCGGTGACCACGCTGATCGACGCGATGTGCCCCTGGTCCGAGGACGGCTGCTGACCACATGACGCCGACCCGCCCGAAGACTGGATGGCGAGCTCGCAAGCTCGCTCGCTTTCGGGCGGGTCGGCGTCTGGTCGCTGAGCCGCCCGAAAGTTTCGGGCGGGTCAGCGCGAATCACATGTTCTGCAGGATCTCCCGCATCAGGGAGGCGGTCTCGGACGGCGTCTTGCCGACCTTGACCCCGGCGGCCTCGAGGGCCTCCTTCTTGGCCTGCGCGGTGCCGGACGAGCCGGACACGATCGCCCCGGCGTGGCCCATCGTCTTCCCCTCGGGGGCCGTGAAGCCCGCGACGTAGCCGACGACCGGCTTGGTGACGTGCGCCTTGATGTACTCGGCCGCGCGCTCCTCGGCGTCGCCGCCGATCTCGCCGATCATCACGATCGCCTTGGTCTCCGGGTCCGCCTCGAACGCCGCGAGGGCGTCGATGTGGGTGGTCCCGACGATCGGGTCGCCGCCGATGCCGATGGCGGTCGAGAAGCCGTAGTCACGGAGCTCGAACATCATCTGGTAGGTCAGGGTGCCGGACTTCGACACGAGGCCGACCGGGCCCGAGCCGGCGATGGTGGCGGGCGTGATGCCGGCCAGCGCCTCTCCGGGCGTGATGATGCCGGGGCAGTTGGGTCCGATCATCCGCGTCTGCTTGCCGTCCAGGTAGGCCCAGACCTCGGCCGTGTCCTGGACCGGGACGCCCTCGGTGATGACCACGAGCAGGCCGATGCCGGCGTCGATGGCCTCGAGGCAGGCGTCCTTGGTGAAGGCGGGCGGCACGA
>JAOPYB010000171.1 GCA_025964835.1 Nocardioides sp.
CCGTGCCGCACCCGATCGACCCGATCCAGCTGGCCGAGTCGGTGATCGCGCTGCTGCGGGCACGCGTTCCCGCCACGACCTGATGAGCCTGACCTGGCCCGAGGTCCTCAGCGCGCTCGTGGCCCGCCAGGACCTGAGCGCGGAGCAGGCCGCCTGGGCCATGGGCGAGATCCTCGAGGGGCAGGCGACGCCGTCCCAGATCGCGGGCTTCGCCGTCGCCCTGCGCGCCAAGGGCGAGACGACCGACGAGGTCCTCGGGCTGGCGGACGCCATGTACGACCGGCGGACGAAGATCTCGGTGCCCGGCCGCCTCCTGGACGTGGTCGGCACCGGCGGCGACCGCTCGATGTCGGTGAACATCTCGACGATGGCCGCGATCGTGGCCGCCGGTGCCGGCGCCAAGGTCGTCAAGCACGGCGCCCGCTCGGCGTCGTCCACCTCGGGGTCCGCCGACGTGCTCGAGCAGCTCGGCATCCGGCTGGACCTCCCGGTCGACCGGGTCGCCGCGGTGGCCGAGGCCGCCGGCATCACGTTCTGCTTCGCCGCCGCGTTCCACCCGGCGATGCGGAACGCCGCCGTGCCCCGACGCGAGCTCGGCATCGCCACCACCTTCAACCTCCTCGGCCCGCTCACCAACCCGGCCCGGCCCGGCGCCCAGGCGATCGGCTGCGCGGACCCGCGGATGGCGCCGGTCATGGCCGGCGTCTTCGCCCAGCGCGGCGTCGACGCGTGGGTCGTGCGCGGCGACGACGGGCTCGACGAGCTCACGACCACCACGACCTCGTCGGTGTGGGTCGTCCGCGACGGCGAGGTCGGCACCGCCACCGTCGACCCCGAGGCGTTCGGCTTCCGGCTCAGCACCGCCGAGGCGTTGCGTGGTGGCGACGCGGCCCACAACGCCGACGTGGTGCGCCGGGTGCTCGAGGGAGAGGAGCAGGGTGCCGTTCGCGACGCCGTCCTCCTCAACGCCGGAGCGGCCCTCGCGGTCTACGACGCCCCGGACGCGTCCGTGGAGGAGGGCCTGGCCGCCGGCGTCGAGCGGGCGCGTACGTCGATCGACTCGGGCTCGGCGCAGGCAACTCTGGACCGCTGGGTCGAGGCCTCGGCGGGCTGACCCACCTAGTCCGGCCAGCCGGACGGGGCCACCAGCATCTCGATGTCGGCGGACCGGTGCAGCGAGTGCCACCCCTCGGTCGTCACGAGGGCGGCGGCGAGGCGCGACCCGGGTGGCAGCAGGGCCACGCGCGCGCCGGTGCCGGCGAGGGCGGACTGCCACCCGGGGTCGAGCGTCCGCAGTCCGGTGTTGCGCTGGAGCTCGGTCACCGTGAACGTGTCGCCGTAGCCGTGCATCAGCAGGTCGAGGTGCGGGTAGCGCCACATCAGGTAGCCGCCCCACGCCCAGTCGTTCGCGACCACCGTCCCGTCGGGCAGCGCGGCCAGTGCCGGCGCCACCCAGGCGGGCTCGGCCGGTGGCTGGTCCGAGGTCGACGGCACCAGCGCCATCAGCACGCCGAGCCCGACCACGGCGAACGCTCCGACGGTCGCCACCTCCCAGCGCGGGGGTGGGGTCCGTGCCGGCAGGACCAGCTGGAGCGCCCGGCAGGTGAGCGGCACCAGCAGGACCGCGGCCAGGGGGAGCGTGCGCGAGGTGTAGACCGACAGGGCACCCGCGAGCAGGACCAGGGTCGTGTCCGACCAGGTCAGGTGGCCGCGTCGCAGCACCAGGGTGAGCAGCACCGCCGCCAGCAGGGCCAGCGCCAGCGGCGGGACGGTGGTGTAGTCGGGAGCCGCCCACTCCGCGAAGAACTCCCGGCGCGACGTCACGCCGAGCACGGCCGGGTAGAGGGCCGGGCCCACGGGGGTCAGGGCCGCGGCGATCGCGGACAGGACCGGCACGGCCAGGTGCCGGATGAGGGTGCGCCGGTCGACACTGCGGTCGAGCGCCATGCCGGCGACGGCGACCACGCCGACGAGGATCCCGATCGGCCACATGCCGTGCACCATCGCCCAGAGCCAGGTCAGCGGCACCAGCCACCACCGCACCCGGCCGTCGGCCTGGCTGCGCAGCCAGGCCGACACCACGACGCTCATCAGCACGTAGCTGAGCACCTGCGGTCGCATCGAGAGGCCGGGCATGATCGTGACGAGCGCGACGCACACGACCGGGACGACCGCGATCGGGTCCGCCCAGCGTCGGCCGGCGGCGTACAGCGCCAGCACCAGCAGGACCTGCTGGAGTCCCGAGAGCCAGGCGACGCCCGCGAGGCCGGCGTGGTCCTCGGTCCAGGCCATCACGACCTCGGGCAGCCACTGCGTCGGCACCCAGTCGGCCGTGGCCAGCGTGCTGACGCTCCCCGGGTGCCGCAGCGACCAGCTGCCGTGGAGGAACTCGTGACCGAAGCGCAGGTGGAAGTAGGTGTCGAAGTTGCTCAGGGGTGCGGCGGCGCCGTGCACGACCACGCCGAGGACGACCAGCAGCAGCCCGAGGGGGACGATCGTCCGGACGCGCGGTGACACCGGCGTCAGTCGAGCTGCAGGACGTAGGAGTCGCCCTCGTGGCGGAAGCCCACCCGGTCGTAGTAGGCGCCCACCATCCCGGGCGGGGTGACCACCCGCCGGATGCCCGAGTCACGGAGCAGCCCGCTGCGCCGCCAGACGAACTCGCCGGGGGAGAAGTCGCGGTAGCGCGGCGTCACGTAGTCGAGCTGCACCCGGGCGACGTCGCCGTCCGCGCGGTACAGGACCACGCCGACCGCCTCGTCGCCGCGCAGCACGATGCAGGCGTGGCCGTCGTCGTCGGCCGGGTCCCACATGAAGTCGGGCTGGAAGCGCAGGATGTCGGCGCCGTGGATGCGCAGGAGGTGGCGGAGGTACTCGTCGCGCGCGCCGACCTCGAGCACCTCGAAGACCGCCTCGTCGTGGCGCTCGTCGAGGAGCCGGACGATGAACCACACGTTGATGACGGCGAGCACGATGTTCATGCCGACCATCGGCCAGATCTCGAGGACGGAGTTGAAGCCGACCAGGATCACGCACGCGACCAGGTTGAGGGTGCGGAAGCGGAGCACCCGCGCCTGCAGCAGCGAGAACACCAGCAGGGCACTGCCGCCCCAGCCGAGGATGTCGAGCCAGTGGTCGCCCACACCGGACATCCCGGTCAGTCCAGGCCGAGCGAGAAGGCCGACTCGAGGTCGTGACGGGAGTACGCGCGAAACGCGATGTGGGTCTCGGTGGCCGTGACCCCGGGGACCTTGTTGAGCTGGTCGGCGACCACGGAGGCGACGTCGTCGTGCTCACGGACCCGGACCAGCGCGATCAGGTCGATCTGCCCGGTCACGGAGTAGACCTCGCTCACGCCCTCGAGAGCGGCGATGCCCTCCGCCACTTCGGGGATGCGGGCGACGTCGGCCTTGACGAAGACGATGGCGGTGATCATGGGCCGACCCTAACGAACCGGCTGGTGCACCGGGGAGAGGTCCCGGCGGTCGTCGAAGGGCACGAGCGACAGCCGCGACTCGTTGACGGCGTCGTGGAGGGCGAGGTGCCGGGTCGCGCCGGCCACCGGGCAGGTCCACTCGCCGTCGACCTCGACCAGCCGGATGCCGGGAGACTCGAGCCAGCGCAGGACCTTCTCGGTCTCCTCGGCGCTCGCTGCGGGGACCGGCCCGGGCGCGCCGGCGACCGTCTCGGCCGAGGCTCGCAGCTCGACCACGAACTGGTGGGCGTCACCACCGGCGGGGATCACGCCGGCGGCGGCCAGCCGACCGAAGCGGATCACGTGGACCGCCCAGCGGCCGTCGTCCTCGCGGCGGGCGGCCACGACCTCCTGGCAGCCGGTGAGGGCCGAGAGGCGCTGGGTGCGGGCCGCCGCCCGGATGAACGCGGAGAGCCGGTCGCGGTGGAGCCCGGCCTCCTCGTAGCGCTCATCGGCCGCCAGTAGCGACATCCGCTGGTTGATCGCGTCGACCACCTCGTCGGGGCGGCGCAGCAGGGTGTCGCGAAGCTGCCGCACGACGGCGGCGTACGTCGTGGTGTCGACGCTGCCGTCGCACGGTGCCAGGCAGCGGCCCATCTCGGCCAGCACGCACGCCGCCCGGGAGGGCGCCTGGGCCAGCCGGTCGGAGCACTGGCGCACCGGGAAGGTGTCGTGGAGCGCCGCCAGGCACTTGTCGGCGGTCTTGCGCGAGGAGAAGGGCCCGAGGTAGTCGGCGTCGTCGTCGAGGACCCGCCGCACCAGCGAGAGGCGCGGCCACGGCTCGCGGGTCAGCTTGATGAAGTGGACCTTCTCGGGAAAGCGCGAGCGGCGGTTGTAGCGCGGCTTGTGCTCGGCGATCAGCCGGAGCTCGCGGACCTCGGCCTCGAGCGACGTCGCGCACTCGATGCCGGTGACCGACGAGGCGAGGTTGACCATCTCTCCCATCCGCGACCGGGTCTCGGAGGCGGTGAAGTAGGAGCGCACCCGGTTGCGGAGGTCGC
>JAOPYB010000261.1 GCA_025964835.1 Nocardioides sp.
CCGCGCCGACGCTCTTGCGCAGCTCCGGGTTGCGGCACGAGTCCGGCTTGATGCCCTCGGCGCGCTCCCACATCTGCAGGTAGGCCTCGGCCCCGCGGGCCATGTCCTCCTCGATGGCCGCGCCGTCGCCGGCGTGCTCGCTGTCGGCCACCTCGGTGAGGTCCTGGATCCAGTCTGGGTAGAGGCCGTACTGGGCGACGCCGTCGGCGTTGATGTCGTAGACGCGCTTGCCGGCGTGCTGCTTCTCCACCGTGATGCCGTTGATGCCCGTGAAGGGGTAGGTGACCGGGTTGGAGACGTCGGTGCCGCGCGGGTCGCCCTGGGCGCCGAGGCCGTTCATGTCGGCTCCGTAGCCGATGCCCCAGTAGAACCGCTTGTCGGCCCAGCCGAGGTGGGTGCGCCACTTCTCGACGAAGCCGGTCGAGTCGCCGGCGTACGGCGTGATGAAGCCGCCGAGCTTGTAGATGCGCGGGTAGGCGTCCGGCGTGGCCCACGAGTGCGACGACACGACACCGGGGTACTTCATCTTCTCCAGCTGGTCGAGGGACGACTGGCGGGCCTTCACGCTCATGTGGTCGGGGTCGAAGATCATGTGCCGCTTCGCGAGGCCCCGGATGGTGTCCTCGCCGAGGGTCGTCAGGCCGCGGCTGTTGCAGTGGTCCGGCGGGGGGTAGACGGGACCGACCTGCTGCGCCCCGAACACCGACTCCATCGCGCCGAAGAGCGCATCCTGCTGCTCCGGGTCGATCTCCGGGGCGGCGTACTGGTTCTTGTCGTGGGCGCCCGGGTCGGCCGGCTCGCAGTGCTGCATGTCCCAGTAGCTGCCGGTCTCGGTGAAGTTGGCGTTGTTGACGACGGCGCCGGTCTCGCCGGCGTCACCAGCGACACCGGTGAGCGCGTTGTCGAACTTGTTGACCAGCTCCATCTGGCGCACGCCCCACTTGTGGACCATGGTCAGCTGCCGGTCGATCGAGTCCTTGGTGCAGCCGGCGGCCGGGACGTCACCGGTGGGCAGCGCCTTGAACGTGCAGCCGAACGGCACGCTCGTCTCGATCCCCATGATCACGGCCATCTTGCCGGCGTTGATGACCTGCCGGGCCTGGAAGGGGTTCTTCACGATCCGGTAGAAGCCCTTGCCGGGGCCGCCGAACTGCGCGTCGATGTAGTCCTGCATCTGGTACATGTCCTTGGCCTGCCGCGCGACGGACTCCATCTCGTCGCACGTGGCGTCGGAGAGGCCGTCGCGCTTGTAAGGGTAGAGCCGGCAGAGCTGGTTGTTCTCGACCAGCAGGTTCACGAAGATCCGCTGACCGCCGCGCCACGACCGCTCGAGCCAGCGGTAGTACGTGCCCTCGTGGGTGAGCGACTCGGGCGCGGGCCAGTCCTTGAACGTCGGCCAGCCCACCGGGTCGTGGCTCGGGTTGCCGGAGAGGAACGACTCGAGCGGGTTGACGCCGGTCTGGTGGTCGGGGCAGTCGACCAGCGCGTACGGCGCGCCGTACGCGTCCCACGGCTTGCCGCAGTGCGCGCCGCCCAGGAACTCGAAGGCCATCCCGTGGGTGTGCGCGTCGACGTACCCGCGGACCTCCTGGTACGGCGTGACGCCGGCGTGCGGCTTGCCGTGGATGTCGATCTGGGACTCCGGGTAGGCCGTGCAGCCGTGCGTCCGGGTGAGCAGGAACGCCGTCGAGCCGCCCCTCTTCAGCGTGCTGCCGCCGCTGTGGAAGGTCAGCCGCTCCCCGCGGGCGCGGGCGGTCCACTCGGTGTCGGTGCTCGGGTCGGTGGCCTTGCCGCCGACCGCGCTGACGAACCGGCGGTCGGCGTCGTAGAGCAGGTAGGTGCCGAGGTCGGTCGGCTTGAAGAAGAGCGCCTCGCCGCCGCGGGTGAGGGAGTAGCAGCCGTTGGCGATCGCGTAGCGACTCTGCGGGTGCCGGTGGCGGGGCGCCAGCACCGGGGCCGTCGTGAGCTTCGGGTCGGCGGTCTGCCGCTCGGAGGCGACGTACGCCGCGTTGGCGCGCTTCTCGTCGGCCGTCGTGGGGTCCTGCACGTCGGATCCGGTCTCGCCGGCGCGGGAGACCAGGTTCTTGGTCGCGGGGTCGTTGTGGTTGTGCGGGGGCGTGCCCGGCGGGTCCGTGTGGGGCAGCGCCTCGAGGACGGCGGCCTTGGTCGCGTCGTACCGGGCGAGGAGGTTGCCGCCGCGGCTGCCGTACGACGGGATCGCGACCGCGGTCGCGACCAGGGCGACGGCCAGGACCGTCGACCAGGCCAGCCGTCGGCCCGGACCTGAGTTCGTGCTGCGCGCCACGTGTCCTCCTGCGATCGGTTCGGCCCGCTCAACGAGCGGGACCGCACGACGTCACCCTCGGCGACTCTGGCACTCCTGTACCCGATTCGCGAGGAATTCCTGCCGACGGCTCGGCAGGGACCTCAGCCCGGCGGCACGGCGGTGGGCGTGGGTGTGCGGTGCAGGCCACCGACCGCGAGCAGGATCAGGGCCGCACCGACCACCCCGGCCGGCCCGAGCCGCTCGTCGAGCAGGACCGCCGCCAGCGCCGCCGCGGTCACCGGCTCGACCAGGGTCGCGATGACGGCGGCGCTCCCCGTCACGGTGCGCAGGCCCGCGTAGAGCAGTCCGTAGGCGAGGGCCATCGTGAGGACGCCGAGGTAGAGCAGGGTGCCCAGGACGACGAGGTTCCCGCTCGTGAGGGGAGTGCCGGTGAGGCCGCTCGCCAGCCCGCACGGCACCAGCGCGCAGGCCCCGACCAGCGTGGCCCCGGTGGTCAGCGCGAGCGGGTTGGTCCCCTGGGCGAGCCGGCGGCCCAGCAGCGTCGTGACGGCGTACCCGGTCCCGGAGAGCATCGAGGCCAGCAGCCCCCAGGTCGGGTGCGGGCTCGCCGACGACGGGTCCGTGGACACCGTGACCAGCACCAGCCCCGCGAGGGCCGCGCCGAGCACCGCGAGCTGCGTCGGGTGCGGCAGGGCGCGAGCCCGCAGGCTCTCCCACGCGGTGATGAGCAGCGGGGCGAGCCCCAGGCTGACGACCGTGGAGACGCTGACCCCGACCCAGACGACCGCGGAGAAGTAGAGCGCCTGGTAGGCCGCCGTGCTCAGCCCCATCAGCACCACGGGCCCGGGATGGTCGCGCAGGACGGCCCGCAGCTCGGGGAACCGGCGGGCCGCCGCGACGACCACGCCGAGAACGAGCGCGGCGATCGCCATCCGGTAGGCGCTGATCGTGAGCACCGACAGCTCGGAGCGGTGCCGGATCACCTGGACCGCGAGACCGCCGGTGCCCCAGAGCACCCCGGCCAGACACACCTGGAGCAGCCCCAGCCGCCGGGAGGTCGAGGCGGCGGCGGTCACCGGGCGATCGTCGCGGGCCGGGGGACGCCTGTCACGGTCTTATCGGGATGTGGACCACGCGCGCCTGCCGCGCTCGACTGACGGCTCAGGTCGTGGGTGTGCCGCCGATGCGGCGGGTCAGGGTGGCGGCGGTGCGTCGTACCTCCGCGGCGAGGGCCTCGGCGTCGCCGGCCTCGTAGGTCACCGCGACCCCGGCGACGGGGTGGCCGTTGTGGTCGACCACGGCCGCGGCCACGCTCGCGAGGCCCGGGGTGACCTCGCCGAGCTCGGTGGCGTAGCCGCGCTGCCGGGTCTCGGAGAGCACCCGGCGCAGGCTGCTGAGCGTGCGCGGCCCGACACCGTGGCGGTCGACGAAGTCTGCCGGGCCCTGGTAGAGCGCGCGCACCTGTGCGGACGGCAGCAGTGCGAGCACCGCCCGGCCGCTCGCGGTGAGGTGGGCGGGGAGGCGGACACCGACGTCGGTGACGAGCGGGGGCCGCCCGGGGGCCCGCTCCTCCAGCACGTAGAGGACGTCGCGGCCGTGCAGCACCGCGAGGTGCGCGGTGCTGCCGACCCGCTCGACGAGGTCGGCGAGCGGTCTCCGGGCGATCCGCTGGAGCGGCGCCTGCCGCGAGTAGCCGCTGCCGACCTCGAAGGCGGCGACGCCCAGCCCGTAGCGGTGCTCGTCGGGCAGGTGGACGACGAAGCCCTCGTCGACCATGGCGCCGAGCAGGTGGTACGCCGTGCTGCGCGGCAGGTCGCACGCCCGCAGGATCCGGTCGAGCGGGACGGGGTCGGGCTGGCTGGCCAGGAACCGCAGCACCCGCAGTGCGCGCGTCGCCGCGGGGACCTGGCTCATGGCCGCATCCTCCCACCGGTCATCGGGCCGGACGGCCCGGAACCGCGAGTGGGAGACGGGCCGGGCCAACGAGGCGGATCAGACGGTGCCGCTCAAACGGTGCCGCTCAGACGGTGCCGGTGGAACCGTCCGAGCGGTGTGCTCCCTCGGTGGTGCCGGCGTCGGCGTCGTGCACCGGGTCGGCCGGGTCCACGACGGGGCTGCCCATCGAGGGGGTGGTGGGGGTGTAGGTGTCGGAGCGGTGGTCGACGTCGGGGTCGATGCGGTCCGCCTCGCGCAGCGCATCCTCCTGGCGGGCCTGGTCGACCCGGGCGCCCTGCTGGGCCTCGTTCGCGCGCCTTTCGGCGCGCTCGGCCTCGACGCGGGCGAGCTTTGCCTGAGCCTCCGCGGCCTCGGCCTGGCGCTGGGAGTCGGAGATCGCCGGCGCCTGGGTGGCGGCCTCGCGGCGGAGCTGCTCGGCGTGTGCTCGCCTGGTCTCGGCGTTCCGCTTCATCACCATGCTGACGATCAGCCCGATGAGCAGGAT
Source organism: Nocardioides sp. (assembly GCA_025964835.1). Taxonomy (GTDB): domain Bacteria; phylum Actinomycetota; class Actinomycetes; order Propionibacteriales; family Nocardioidaceae; genus Nocardioides. Next base: position 4,728 of record JAOPYB010000261.1, read on the forward strand.
CGCGACGACGATGACGATGACGGTGATGATGGTGGCGGTGGTCATGGGACGAGCTCCTAGGTCGGGGTCACGGGTGATGCCCGTGACACACGGCACACCCGTAGCCACTTCGACGCCCTGCCAAACATCCGGCCGGGCTGATCAGCTCAGCTCGCGCTCCTGGTGCACCGGCACCAGCGGGGCCGCGATGACGGGGAAGAGCGCGCCGAGCGCGAAGGCGGCGGCGTACCCGTAGTGCGCGACGGCGAGGCCCGCCAGCGGGGGTACGGCAGAGGCCGTGAGGAACTGTGCCGTGTTCTGGACGCCGAGTGCGCGACCCGACCAGAAGGGGCCGGCGCGCTCCGCGACGGCCGTGAAGGCGAGCCCGTTGTCGGCCACGGTCAGCACGGTCGCCGCGACCATCAGCGCGACCGCGACCGCCCAGTCGAGCTCCGCGGCCAGGCCGAGGGCCGCCATCGTGGCGGCCGCCGCCAGGGCCACCCACCGCAGCGGCGGCATCCGGCCGCCCACGACGTCGGAGAGGTGGCCGACGGCGATCCGGCCGAACGCGCCCGCGACCTGGGCTCCGGCCACGACCGAGCCCGCGGCGGCGGGCGACCAGTCGCGGTCCTGCACCAGCCAGACGAGCGCAAACGTCCACACCAGGAACTGGGGGACCACCAGGAGCACCGAGACGCCGTGGATGCGGGCGAGGTAGCGGTTGCTCCGGTAGGGGTTGGGGGCCACGCCCGACCGCGGGTCGGGCCGGGGCGGGTCGATCACGACCGCGGCCACCACCACCAGCGCCAGGGCGCACGCGATCGTCGGCACCCAGAGGGCGGCGTGCACGCCGTGCCGGTCGGCGACCACGGCGACGCTGACCGCGGCCACACCCACGCCCACGGGCTGGGCCATCTGCCGCACACCCATCGCGAGCCCACGTCGCTCGGGCGGGAACCACCCGACGACGACGCGGCCGCTCGCCGCGTTGGCGCTGGCGGCCGCGGCCCCGGCGAGGAACAGCGTGACCGACAGGGCGACGAGTCCTTCGCTCAGGGCGGCCACGACCCCGGCGACGACCGTGGCGGCCAGGCCGGCGACGAGGACGAAGCGCTCACCCCGGCGGTCGGTGATCGCGCCCCACAGGACCAGCGTCAGCATCACCCCGATGGTCGGGGACGCGGCGACGAGGCCCGCGCGCGCCAGGGAGAGGCCCTCCCGTTGGTGCAGCACGGGGATCAGGAAGGCCGGGCCGTGCATCATCACCGCGGCAGCGGCCTGGGCGAGCGTGCTGGCGCCGAGCATGGACCAGCGACGGACGGTGCCTACGTCGGGACTCGTGGTCGTGGTGGCGGTGCTCACGACACCCAGTCAACGCCCGGCCGACCGGCACGCGACGCCACGTCTTGCCAGGTGGCCGGTGCGCCCCCAGGACGGCGGCGAAATGGCCCGACGCCGGACGCGTGAGCCGCGTCCGGCGTCGGGGTGGATCGGTGGGCGACCGCTTGGGGTCAGTTGCCGCTCGGCTTGATCTTGAGCTTGGCCTCGCCGAGGTTCAGGACGGCGCCACTGCCGTCGAGCAGCGTGACCCGCAGCGCGATGACGTAGATGCCGCGTTTGAACTTCTTGACGACGTTGCGCTCGAGCTTGGCGACACCCGGGATCTCGAGGGTGTCGGTGTCCGGGAAGGTCTGCGGCTCACCGTTGGCGCTGATGGTGCCGACCGTCGTGCCCTTGGAGTCCTTCGTGAGCTTGTTGCCGTTGCGCTCGACGTTGGCCCGGCCGATGATGCCGTCGACGGTGAGCTGGTCGCCGCCGAGGCTGAAACCGGCGACCTGGGCCATCACGAAGCCGCTGGCGCTGTCGCCGGTCTGCTGCGACTTCTCGGTGGTCTTCAGGCCGTGGGCGAGCGCGTTGTCGTCGGGCGTGGCGCTGGCGATGGTCCGCGTGCGGATCTTGCCGCCGGTGCCCTGGCAGGGCATCACGAGGTACGGCGAGTGGCCGCTGGTGACGTTGCCGTCGGCGCCCTCGCCCTGGGTGCCGGAGGCGAAGCCGGCGAAGATGCCGGACTTGATCCCGCCCTGGATCACGGCCCGGCTGTGGGCCGTGCGGATGCGGGTGCCGCTCATCGTCGAGTCGACGTCGACCACGTCGGAGGCGGCGACGGCCGAGCTGCCGGTCGTCTTGTGGACGCTGCGCCCCACCGTGATGGTGGCGACGCCGGGGATCTCGACGGGCTGGCCCGGGGTGGGGATGTCCTGCTCCTGCGGCTCGCCACCGGCGGGCGTGAAGAAGATCGACCCGATGCTCGCGGTCGTCTCGGAGTGGAAGCCCTTGTCGTCGTGGAACGCGTGCGAGACCGACGTGATCCCGTTGATCTCGACGGTGCCGAGCGGGTTGTCCGCGAGGACGAGCTTCTTGATCGAGTTGCGCGCCCACGACGAGACGTCGTCGCCCTGGGTGGTGGTCCAGACCCGGGTCTTCACCTGGGACGCCGTGCCGGCACCGGGGATCGTCTCCTCGGCCTGGTGGTTCTCCCGGTCGAGACCGGCCTTGTTGGTGCAGCCGATGTACTGGAAGGCGCTGGAATCGGACCCGGCCGGGACCTGGCCGCCGCGCGCCCGGGTGCCGAAGCCCGACCCCTGGAGGGCGAAGTGGGTCGCCACCGGCTTGGCACTGGCCCGGGTGCCGGAGCTGGACGCGACTGCCGGAGCGAGGGCGAAAGTGCCCGCTGCGGCCAGCGCGAGGATCGTGGAGCTCGCTATCAGTCTGCTTCTCATGTGCCGCTGTCTCCGTTCAGAGAGCCCGATTACGCGGAGGGCGTCCAGGCTTGTCAGTTGCGACTCGAGCTGCCCCCAGACCCGAGACGTTGTGTGCACGTACCCCGTTCCTTCCCCGTTGAGACGGCCGGTAACCGCATTCATGATGTGGTGCAGACAACACGATTTTCCAGCCCCGGAGTCTGGTATGCGAGACAGCGGGCTCGTTACGGGCGTGGCCACGCGGCTCGTGCGGGCGTTGGATGGAGCCATGCCAGCCACAGTCTCCGTCGGAGTCGGACCCGTCTCGTTCGACGACCTGGTCGCGGTGGCCCGAGCCGGAGCGGCCGTGGAGCTGACCCCGGAGAGCCTCGTCGCCATGGCCCGGGCGCGCGACGTCGTCGAGGAGCTCGCCGCGGCCCCGACGCCGGCGTACGGCATCTCGACCGGCTTCGGCGCGCTCGCCACCCGGCACATCCCCACCGAGATGCGCGCCCAGCTCCAGAAGTCGCTGGTGCGCTCCCATGCGGCTGGCTCGGGGCCCGAGGTCGAGCGGGAGGTGACCCGGGCGCTGATGCTGCTGCGTCTCTCCACGCTCGCGACGGGACACACCGGGATCCGCGTGGAGACCGCCCGGCTGCTGGCCGCGCTCCTGAGCCACCAGATCACCCCGGTCGTCCACGAGTACGGCTCGCTCGGCTGCTCCGGCG
>JAOPYB010000280.1 GCA_025964835.1 Nocardioides sp.
CCGCGAGCTGGCCGAGGCCGGCGACAAGGACGCAGCCGTCGCGGCTGGCGCGGACGCCGCCAAGAAGCTGGACAAGGCGGCCTCCAAGGGCGTCATCCACAAGAACCAGGCGGCCAACCGCAAGTCGTCCATCCACAAGAAGGCCGCGTCTCTCTAGCGTCGACCTCTCGCTGACCCGCCCGAAACTTTCGGGCGGGTCAGCGTGTTTCTAGCGCTGGTCGCGGAGGCCGGTGACGGTCAGGACCAGCCGCTCGAGGGTGTACGACGCGTCGCTCGCGGCCCCCTTGATGTCGGCGTCGGCCTGGGCCACCGCCCGGATGGCCCGGGCGATCGCACCGTCGGACCAGCCGCGCGACTGGTCGCGGATGGTGCGCAGCTTCCACGGCGGCACGCCCACCTCGCGGGCTAGGTCCGGCTCGCGCATGCCGCGCGGCGCCGACTTGTAGCGGGCGACCCCCCGGGCACCTCCGGCGAAGGCCGAGGTGACGAGCACCGGTGCCGTGCCGGCGTCCAGCGCCCAGCGCAGCTCCTCGAGGGCGGCCTCGCGGCGGCCCCAGAAGGCGGCATCGGCGACGGCGAACGACTTGGCCTCGGCCCGGCCGCCGAAGTACTGCTTGACCTTCTCGACGCTCAGCACCTCGCCCGGGAAGTCGCTGGTGAGCTGGTGTGCGGCCGCGGCGAGGGACCGCAGGTCCTGGCCCACGGCCTGCACCAGGAACGTGGCGGCCTCCTGGTCGATGGAGGAGCCGTGGCCGCGGACCTCGGCGGCGACGAACGTCGGGAACTCGGAGGCCTTGAGCTCACCCGAGCGCGAGTCGACGACCGCGCCGAGCTTGCGCAGCTTGGCCAGCACCCCGCTCCCCTTCTGGCCACCACCGTGCACGAGCACGAGCGCGACGTCCTCGACCGGTGCGGCGCAGTAGTCGAGCAGGCCGTCGACCGACTCGTCGGGGAGGTTCTCGAGGCCGCGGACCACCACGCACCGGATGCTCGAGAAGAGCGACGGGGCCGCCATCTCACCGAGCGTCGCGAGGGTCAGGTCGGACGCGGTGGCCTCGGACAGCTCGGCGTCGGCGTCGTAGGCCCGGACGGCGTCGCGCACCGCCCCGACCGTGCGCTCGTTGAGGAACTCCTCCTTGCCGGTCACGAGAGTGACCCGGCCGAGGACGTCTGCCGCGCGCACGTGTGAGGAGGGGCCTGCCATGGTGCGCCCAGCCTGCCACAGCGCACCGACCTAACCGCCGGTGACCGCCAGCAGCCGGCCGTCGCGTTCGACGACGACCAGGTCGCCGTCGAGGTCGGTGCGCAGCACCCGGGCGCCGGTGGCGGCGAGCGGTGCGAGCGTGTCGACCGACGGATGGCCGTAGTCGTTGTCGGCACCGACCGACACGAGCGCCAGCCGGGCGCCGAGGGAGAGCAGGAAGTCGAGGTCCTGGTAGCGGCTGCCGTGGTGCGGGACCTTCAGGACGTCCACGTGCAGACCCGGCAGCGCCCGGGCCAGGGCTGCCTGGCCCTCCGGCTCGACGTCGCCGCTGAGCAGCATCGACACCCCGCGCACCCGCGCCAGCAGGACCACGCTCGCCTCGTTGGCGGTGCTGCCGTCGCCGGGCCCGACCGTCGGCGAGTCCGCGGTCGGCCAGAGGACCTGGAAGGTTACGTCGCCGACGGTGCGGGTGACGCCGTACGCCGCGGGGCTCGGCACCAGGCCGGCGGAACGCGAGACCGCCTCGACCTCGGCGACTCCTTCCGGCGGGTCGGCCAGCCGGGTCGTCTCGATCGCACCGACCGCGCGGCCCCGCACGACCCCGGCGAGCCCGTCGACGTGGTCGGCGTGGAAGTGGGTGAGCACGACCAGCGGCACCCGGGTGACGTCCAGCCGCCGCAGGCAGTCGTCGACGGCTCGCGGGTCCGGGCCGGCGTCCACCACCACGGCGGCGCCCGGGCCGGCGCGCAGCACGAGGGCGTCGCCCTGACCGACGTCGCAGGCGGCCAGCACCCAGCCGTCGGGTGGCCAGCCGGGGGTCGGCGGACGCACCAGCACGGTGAGCACGAGGAGCACGCAGCAGCCGAGGCCGGTCGCCCGCCGGCGGAGCAGGAACGGCGCAGCCGCCGCGACCGCCACCGTCAGCAGCGTGAGCACGAGCAGCGGGAGGACGCCGGTGCCCCAGTCGACGGCGGCCGTCGGCAGCCCGGCGCCGCGGCGCGCGACGAGCACGATCCACGCGACGCACCAGGCGGCGAGCGTCCCAGCGAGCCGGCCGAGCGGTGCCCAGACGAGCCCGAGCAGCCCGCCGGTCAGGCCCAGCACGGTGGCCGGCCCCACTGCCGGCGCGACGGCCAGGTTGGCCGCGACCGCCACCATGCTCACCTGCCCGGAGATCGCTGCCACCAGCGGCGTGCAGGCGAGCTGGGCCGCGGCGGGCACGGCCACCGCCTCGGCCAGCCAGCGCGGGAGCCAGGCGGCCATGGCATCGCGCCAGCCGGGGGCGAGGAGCAGGATCCCCGCGGTCGCCAGCACGGAGAGTGCGAAGCCCATCGAGGTGGCCAGCCCCGGCTGGACGAGCAGGAGCACCACCACCGCGACACCGAGCGCCCTGGCGCCGCGCTGGAGGCCGTTCGAGCCCATGGCGACCAGGGCCACCGAGCCCATCACGGCGGCCCGCAGCACGCTGGGCTCGGTCCGGGCGAGCAGCACGAAGCCGGCGATGCCGAGGGCACCCACGGCGTGCAGCCACCGGCCGCGGACCCCGGCCCAGCGGGCGAGGACCAGCAGGAAGCCGACGACGAGGGTGAGGTTGGTCCCGGACACCGCCAGCAGGTGGGTCAGGCCGGTGGCCCGGAAGTCGTCGGCCAGGTCGTCGTCGAGCGCCCCGTCGTCGCCGTCGACCAGGGCCGGGACCAGGGCACGCTGGTCGGCCGGCCGGTGCGCCACCGATGCCCTGAGCGCCGCCCGCACGGCATCGGCGCCGCGCCACCACACGTCGGGTGCGGCGCTCACCCGCGGGGCACCGCTCGCGTGGAGCAGCGCCGCGACGTCCGGGCCGTCCGCCGGGCCCAGACGTCCGGACGCGTGGACGGTGGCACCGAGGCGGAGGTCGCGCCAGGCGGTGTCACCGATGACGAGCACCGGGGTGGAGAGGGAGTACGACGACCCGCGTCCCGTCACCTCGCGCACCTGGACCCGCACCAGCACCTGGTGGGCGTACCGGCCGCTGATCTCGCGCGGGTCCGACGTGACCGTCGCGACCACGCCGACGACGGCACCCTCGCGGGCCAGCGCGGCGACGGGGTTGTGGGCCAGCTGTTCCTGGCGCACCAGGGAGACGCCCGCGACGGCGCCCCACACCAGCAGCGCGGCTCCCGCCGTGAGGACCCGCCGGCGCCGCCGGCGCAGGAGCAAGAGCGCGACGCACGCCGCGACGGCGGCGCCCACGAGGATCGGCGCCGGCACCCAGCGCCCGGCGAGCCCACCGAGCCAGGCCACGGCGGCGAGCGCCGGCATCCGCAGGTCCGGTGGCTCGCTCAGCGGTCCGTCTGGGGTCGGCACGGGCTCAGATCGTGACGTACGGCGCGAGCTTGCTCAGCGTCGCGTCGCCGATGCCGTCCACCTCGAGCAGCTCGTCGACGGCCGTGTATCCCCCGTGCTCGGTGCGCCACGCGATGATCGCCTGCGCGGTCACGGGGCCGACGTCGGGCAGCTCCTCGAGCTCGGTCTGTGAGGCGGTGTTGAGGTTGACGAGCGGGCCGCCCGTGGCACCCGCCGAGGGCGCCGCAGCCGCGGCCACCCCCGCGGCGGCGGGAACCCCGACGAGGATCTGCTCTCCGTCGACGAGGACCCTCGCCAGGTTGAGCGTGGAGAGGTCGACGCCGGGCCTCGCTCCCCCGGCTGCCTCGAGCGCGTCCACGACCCGGGAACCCGCCTCGAGCACGGCGATCCCGGGATGCCGGACCTTGCCGGTGACGTCGACCGTGACGTTGCCGCTCGGCTCCGGGGCGGTGCCGGTGGCCGAGACGGGCCGCGGCGCCCCGGGCGGGGGCGACACGAGGCCCGCCGCGCTGGTCAGCGTCGGTGCGGGGAGCTCGGCGGCGTCGCCGCGGATCACCCACCAGCAGGTCGCCGCGAGGCCCAGCGTGACCAGCGCGCACACGACCGCCACCTGGGCCGGCCCCAGAGTCACCCGGCCGCGCAGGGTCTCGGGCACGAGGGCCGCGATCGTCCGGCCGGCCCGGCGCGAGGCGTGCCGGCCGGGGGTCGGCACGAGCGGTGCGAGGTCGGGCTCCCGCTCCTCCTCCGGTGTCGGCGCCGGGCCGACCCGGACCCGGGTGTGGGCGTCGGTCCAGGCGGGCGGGTCGTCGCCGAGGTCGTCGTACGTCGGGTCCGGCCGGGCGTTCGCGAGCTCCGCGCTCAGCAGGGCGAGTCGACGCGCGACGGCCGCCTGGTGCTCGGGGCTCGGACGGCGGGTGCGCATGGGACGACGCTAGGAACCGTCGGCCACCGCCGACAGAGGACGGCCCGCGCCTGTGGACGACCTCGTCCCAAGGTGTCGCTGGGGACGGCGACCGGTCCAGGTCGTCAGGCTCCGCGGTGGCGGACGAGGTAGCGCAGGCTCATCACGGCCGCGAGCACCAGGCTCGCGAGCACAAGGAAGGCCGCCACCCCGTGGCCCCCGTCGAAGCGACTCACCGCGTAGGCCACGCCGACACCCACACCCAGCACCGCCACGAACACGAAGAGTGCCGTCGCGATCGTGACCGTCGTCTCCTCGCGGGCCTCGGTGCTCCGCACCCGGGTCAGCCCCGTTCGACCGTCGCGAGCAGCACGGGCTCCTCCTGGCCGGCCCAGGTGCCGGTGAGCACCGGGCTGTCGGGGACCCGGGCGGCGGGATCGATGCAGCGGACCACGGTCGGCCGCACTGTGCGCGCCCCGCCCGCCCCGCCGCTCCCCCGGACCTGCACGCTCGCCCGGCGCGGGACGCCCTCGAACACCTCCTCCGCCTCCGACCCGCCCGTGACGACGGTGGCGGCGAGCGCGGCCAGGTAGACGGGGTCGCCGGTCGCGTCGTAGACCCAGCGCCGACCGAGCACCGAGTGCTCCATGGTGCCGACCAGGATGTCGTCGGCGCCGTCGAGCGGGGCACCGCGGTAGGTCAGCGGCACCTGCAGCAGGCCCGCCTCGCCGATGCGCACCAGGATGGTCTCGATGCCGACCTCGCCCTCGGGGTCGTCGAAGCGGTAGGCGCCGACCGAGGTCAGCTCGGGCTCGGCCGGGCCGTCGTACCAGTGCTGGCCCGGCAGCCACGCACCGATCAGCTCGAGCTTGCTCGGCCGGATCTGGGCCCGGTAGATGATCGCCACGACCCGAGCCTAGGGGGTCCTGCAGGCGGCGTCGTCGTTGCTCCAGTGGGCAAGGTGGGCGCGCATCACGGGCTCGGCGCGGTGCCGGCCGAGGTTCCACTCCAGCCAGTCGTCCTCGCCGGGCCCGTGCCCCTGCAGCGCGCACTCGACGACGTCGCCCGGGAGGGTGGCGAGCACGGGCACGGCGTCCGCGGAGAGCCCCTGCAGGTAGTACCAGTCGACCTTGCCGGTCTGGTCGTAGCGGTCCAGGTTGTGCCGGGCGATCCAGGCATCCGGGTTGAGAGCCGCCAGCAGGAGCAGCAGGCCGGCCCCGCTGAGCAAGGCCGCGCGGGGCAGCCAGGCCGCCTGGAGCAGCGGGCCGGCCGCCACCAGTCCGAGCACCAACAGCCCCAGCCAGCCCTCGAACACGTCGACCAGCAGCCGGAGCCGGGTGAAGCCGTAGGCCTCCTGGTACAGATGCATCCGGTAGAGCGCGGAGGCGACCACCACCAGGGTGAGCACGCAGAGCAGGCCGAGCGACCCGCGCAGCCAGGCCAGGTCGGCAGGCGTCGTACGCGGTGCCTTGCGCGCGGCCGCCCCCACCACGAGCAGGGTGAGCGCGGTGGCCATGGTGAGCTGGCCGAAGCCCTGGTGGACGTACTCCGCATAGGTGAGCCCCGTGGTGCGCTCGAGGTGGTCGTGGCCGCCGAAGATGACCGTGGCCTGCGCGGCGAGGAAGACCAGGAAGACCCCGTCCACGATCAGCACCGGGGCCAACCACTCGTAGCGGTGGGCGACGGACCGTGGCGTCCCGCCGTCGGCCTCCACGCGGGGCGGGTTCAGGGCGAGGTACGTCGCCGCCAGCACCACGCCCCCCACCGCCACGGTGACGAACGCCCGCAGCACGAACGAGTCGAGCCGCAGGTCCGGGACGACGGCGCCTGCCCACTCGGCGAAGACCGCGTCGGCGGAGGCGAACAGCAGCCCGAAGACGA
>JAOPYB010000292.1 GCA_025964835.1 Nocardioides sp.
GGCAAGGCCGGCTCCCGCGGTGCCGCAGGCAGCCGCGGCTCGGCCGGCGGCGGCCAGGGCGGCAAGAACAAGAAGGACCCCAAGAAGAAGGGCACGGACTTCTTCGAGGAGGAGCGGGACTGGATCGACGACGAGGGCGCAGCTCCCGGCGTCATCGACTGAGCTCACGGGTCACCGGCTTCCGTCCGGGACGCGCCTCGCGGCCGTCCCAGGCGGTAGCATCTCAGCGGTCCGGACCCGGGACCGGGGCGCACCGCCTCAGGTCCCACACCGATCTTGGGGGACAGACGATGAGTCAGGCGCCCGTCAGTGCGTCCGGTCTGGTGCGGGTCACCGTCGCGTCGGGGACCCGACGCGTCGACCTCGTCCTTCCCGGCGCCGTGCCCGTGGCCGAGCTCCTGCCGGAGCTCGCCCGCAGCGTCGGCCTGCTCGACGCCGCCACCGTCTACGGCGGCTACCACCTCGTGACGCCCGACGGCCGCGAGCTCGCGGCCGACGCGGGCCTGGTCATGCAGGGCGTCGAGGACGGCGGCCTGCTCACTGTGACCGCGGGCATCGACGACGAGCCACCCCGCGTCTACGACGACGTCGTCGAGGCGATGACCGACGTGGTCGAGCGCGACCTCAAGCCGTGGGAGCCCGCCTCCGGCCGGCGTACGGCGCTCTCCGCCGCGGGGCTGCTCATGGGGCTCGGCGCCGTCGCCCTCCTCATCCAGCGGGGCTCGACGCTCGCCGCGGTGGCGGCCTCGGTCGTGGCCGCGGCCCTCGTCACCGGCGCGATCGTGCTGTCCCGGGCCCAGCGCGAGCCGGAGGCCGCGGTCGCGGTGGCCTGGATGGGCTCCTTCTACGCCGCCGTGGCCGGCCTCATGCTCGTGACCGACGGTCGCTTCTTCGGGCTGCCCGTCGCCTGCGCCGGAGCGGGCGCGCTGCTGGCCGGGCTGATCTCGCTGGTCGGCCTCGGGCAGGGACGCACCCTGGTGATCCCCCCGGTCGTGGTGGGGGCGATCTTCCTGGCGACCGGGCTGGTCATGCGGGCCGCGGAGTTCGATCCCGCGGTCGTGCTCACCACGGCCCTGGTCCTGGTCGTGATGGCCGGCAGTGTCTTCCCGTGGTTGGCCCTGGGGGCGACGGGCACGACCGTCGAGCAGCTCTACACGCCGGCCGACATCACCGCCGACCCCGCCGACATCGACCCGGCGCGGGTGGGCGCCGATGCCCGGGTCGCGCACGAGATCCTGGTCGCGGTCTCCGGCACGGTCGGCGTGCTGCTGGTCCTGGTCGCCCCGCTCGCGGTCTCGCTCGGCGTGTCCGGCACGATCCTCGCCGTCATGGCCTGCCTGGTCGTCATGCTGCGGACCCGCCAGTACCGCACCGGCAGTGAGGTCCTCGTCGGCCTCGTGTCCGGCATCCTCGGCCTGGTCTCGGTCGCCGTCTCGATGCTGTGGATGCACCCCGACTGGCGGCCCGCGGCCGCGGTCGCCCTGGCCGTCACCGGTGCGGTGCTGCTCGCCGTGACGCTGCTGCCCGCGACGCCGTCGGTCCGGCGCGGACGGTTCGGGGACGTCGCCGAGTCGGTGTCGCTCCTCGCCCTGCTGCCGTTGCTCGTGGTCGCGGTGGGCATCTACTCCTCGATCCGTGGCTGACGGGGACGACGATGGCCACCAAGAAGGACCTGGTCGAGGCGTACTCCTTCAGCCGCCGCCGGCTCGTCACGGCGTTCGTGTCCGGCGCGCCGGGCGGCCGTGAGGTCGAGCCGACCAAGCCCGGACGGACGATCATCGGAGGCGCGGCGCTGGCGGTGCTCCTGGTCGCCGGAGCCGCGATCGCGGGCATCTTCTCCCCGCGGGACCCCGAGGACTGGAACAAGCCCGGCCTGATCCTCTCCAAGGAGACCGGCGCCGCCTACGTCATCACCGACACGAGCAGCACTCCCGAGCTCCGCCCGGTCATCAACATCACCTCCGCCCGGCTGATCCTCGAGGGCGGGGTCGAGCCCACCCTCGTCTCGCAGGCCACCATCGACAAGCAGATCGTCGGCGACGACATCGGCATCCTCGGCGCACCGGCCAGCGTGCCCACGTCGTCCCTGCTGATCCAGACCGGCTGGACGGCCTGCACGGCCGACTCCACCGGCATCCAGCTCACCGTGGCCGAGGAGCCCGACGTCGACCTCGCACCCCACGAGGGTTTCGTCGTCGAGAGCAAGGGCGTCGACTACCTGATCGCGGAGGCCCGCCCCGTCAACGGTGTCTCACCCGGCGCGTACAGCTTCGAGCTGCCCACCCTGCCGGCGGGTTCCCGCGACGACGACGACCTGGACAACATGCTGGGCGACCTGAACGTCGACCCGCGGCCCAGCGCCGTCCGGGTCGGCGAGGACTGGCTCGACCTCTTCCCACCGGGCGCGATGCTCGACTTCCAGCAGTTCGGTCTCACCGACTTCGGGAGCCCGGTGCCCTACGCCGACAGCGACGGGGTCCCCCAGGGCGCACGGGTCGGCGACGTCGTGACCTTCCCCGGCGGGGAGACCGGGACCAGGTCGATGCTGCTGACCGCCAAGGGGCCCGCCCTGCTCGACGACTTCGCCCTCGCCGTCTACCGGCACACCCGCACCCCCGACGGACGGTTGAGCCACGGGTCCAGGTCCGGCGGCTCGCCCGTCGAGACGACCCAGGACGCCGCCCCCACGCCGCGCCAGGACACCCGGTCCTTCGACTCCGCGCACTGGCCGAACCAGGTGCTGGAGCAGGAGACCGGCGACCCCTGCGCCGTGCTCCGCACCACGCCCGGCGGGTCGCCGAGCGTCGTCCTCGGCACCAATCCGGGCGACGCGGCGAAGGCCTCCGGCATCGATTCGACCAACCACGAGCCGTCGGTGTCGCCGGGCCGGGGTGCCTACGTGCTCTCCGGTGACTGGGCCGACAAGACCCGCGGCTCGGCCTTCCTGATCGACGCCAAGGGTCGCCGCTACTCCCTGGTCGGTCCGGAGGTCCCCGACCGGCTGGGGTACGGCGACGTGCCGGTCGTCGTGGTCCCGGACAGCTGGGTCGAGCTGTTCCGCCCGGGCGTGAACCTCTCCGTCGATGCCGCGCTCTGCACCCCCGACCTGGACGAGGGACAGAAGTGCGAGTGAGCGCTGCCCTCGCAACGACGGTCGCACTGGCCGCGGTGGGGGTCGCGCCCGCTGCGCACGCCCGCGCGGACGAGGTGGTCACCTGTGACCGGTTCGAGGCCGACTCGCCCGCCCACCCCGACGACGCCGAGAGCATCCCGTTGAAGCTGATGGGGGTGCCGGCCGCCCAGCGGGCCGTCCCGGGGGACCGCCCCGGCCAGGGCGTGGTCGTGGCGGTGCTGGACTCCGGCATCAGCACCGCAGAGGGGCAGATCCCGGTCCTGCCCGACAAGCCGTTCTCGACCCCGGTCCAGGACTGGCACGGCACGGCCGTCGCCGGCCTGATCGCCGGCCAGCCCCGCAAGGACGGCTCCCCGGTGGGCATCGCACCCGGGGCCGGGATCGTCGACGTCCGGGTCTTCGAGACCACGGCCGACAACGTCGTCCAGGTGAACAGCCAGGCCGTCGTCGACGGTCTCAACTGGGTGGCGGACCGTGCCGACACGTTGAACATCAAGGTCGTGAACATGTCGTTGTCGCTCAGCCCCAACCCCCAGCTCAAGGCCGCCCTGCACCGCGTCGACCGGGCCGACATCGTGGTCGTCGCCGCGTCGGGCAACCGCCCGACGGAGGGCTCCGACCCGCTGTGGGACAAGTTCGGCGAGGGTGGCACCCAGACAGGTCTGGGTGAGGACGCCGGCGGCCAGGTCTTCCCCGCCGCCTACCCCCACGTCGTCGCCGTGAACGCCACCGCGGACGCCGACACCGAGGTGACCGACCTGTCGAGCGTCGTCCTCCCCAACAGCGACACGGACGTGGCGGCACCCACGTTCGACGCGGTCTCGGTCGGGCTCAACGGCAGCAACTGCCGGCTCCAAAAGACCGCGACGTCCTGGTCGGCCGCCGAGGTCAGTGGCGTGGTGGCCCTCCTGCGGGCGAGGTTCCCCCGCGAGCGGGCCCCCCAGATCGTCGCGCGGCTTCTGCAGACCGCCAGTGGCGCGATGGACGCGCCGACCCAGTTCCAGGGAGCCGGCGTCGTGCAGCCGCTCGCGGCGCTCACCCGGCCGCTGCACCCGGACCGGTCGGGCGACCTGTCGATGAGCACCGCCGTCGAGAACGGCGACCGGCGCGCCACCGCGCCCGAGCCCGAGGCCGACGTCCTGGCGGCGACGCGCGAGCACGCCGTCTGGTGGGGCCTGCTCGGCGGCGGGGCGTTGCTGCTCGCGCTGCTCCTCCGGCCGGTGCTGGCCCGCCGACGCGACTGACCTGCCCGAAACTTTCGGGCGGGTCAGCGATCTGGGGCACGGTGGCCGTAACCCGGATCACGCCGTCCAGGTGGCTGGGGCTTCGGCACCGTGGGTACGAAGGGTGCGGCGCCCGCCCGCGCCTCACCGGACCCGCACCCGGACGACCGTCCCGGTCGCGACGACCACGCCCGCTGAGGGTCCCGTCGCGCCCGAACCCGAACCAAGGACCATCGACTTGTTCTTCTTCTTCAGCAGCCGTCTCGGCTGCCTGGGCTCCCTGTTCCTCTCGCTGGCCCTGACCGCGATCCTGTTCCTGGCGCTGCGGCGATGACCCGCGGCCTCGGGCTCTTCGCGCTCAGGATGCTCCTGTGGTCCGCCGCCCGGCCGGGATTCCCGGCCGACGACGAGCTCCAGGTGTAATGATCCGCGCGGCGCCGGCCGCTCTCAGCCTTCCTTGCGCTCCTGCTTCGTGGCCTCGGTGAGGTCGCTGAGGCGCTCGGCGTCGGCCCGGGCCTCGGCCGCGGCCTGCTTGGTCTCGCGAGCGTCGTCCAGCTCGGCCTCGGCCGCCTGCTGGGCGGCCCTCTTCTTCGCTTCGGCGGCCGAGTCGGCCCGCGCCCTGCGCTGCTCGACCGTTGCGGTGCGGCTGGCCGCCCGCTTGCTGGCGGCAGCCTTCGTTGCCGCCGCGGTCTTCGTGGCCTTCGCCTTGGCCTCCAGCTTGCCGCGAGCCTCAGCGGCGTCGGCCTCGTCGAGACCCGAAGCGGCGCGCTCCTGGGCGGTCCTGCGCTTCCGGGTGGCCTCTTGCCGGCCGGCAGCGGCCGTCGTACGCGCCTGCTCGCGACGCGCCGCGGCCTCCTGTTCGAGGCGAAGGGCCGTGAGGAGCTTGTCGGTGCGCTCGATCCGGTCGGCGCCGCGCCGGGCGAGCTCGCGGTTGCCCAGCAGGGCCCCGGCGATCTTGTCGGCCGAGCCGATGGTGCGGTCCAGGGTCACCCGCGGGCCGGAGGTCTCCGGCAGCCTGTCGGACAGCGTGCTGTCCACGATGACGAGGGGGAGGCGGGCGAGCTCGTAGGGAAGGGCGATGAGCGTGCTGATCATGGTGGTCCTCACTTCTGGGTCTCGGACTTCTGGGTCTCGGCGCGCAGCTCTGCGGCCTTCTGGTCGGCGATGGCGGCCTCGCGCTCGAGGCGGGTCGCCTCGATCGCGGCGCGCCGCTCTGCGGCGTCCGCGTCCTGCTCGATCTGGTCGGCCTCGTCCAGCCGGGTCGCGGCGAGCTCGTCGGCCCGCTGCTCGGCAGCCACGAGCCCGACTGCCTCCTGCCGGTCGCCCGTCCGCTCGGCGACTGCGTGCTCGTCGGCGCGCTGCCGCTCGACCGCGGACTCCTGCCGCTCAGCGGCTGCGCGGGCCGCGTTCTTGCGCTGGGCGGCCTCCACGTTGGACTCCTGCACGTCCTGGAGCGCCTCGTCCCGCTTGGCCTGGGCGACCGCCTCGTCGGCAACCGCGGCCTTGCGCTCGCGGGCCTCGGCCTGCTGGAGCTGACCCTCCTGGACCAGGTCGTCCTTCCCGGTTACGGCTCCCGCCACCTCCTTCGCCTTGCCGCTGATGTTGTCGAGCAGACCCTTGCGGGCTTGGGCAGCTGTGTCGTCACTCATGTCTGGTTCATGCCCTCGGCTCGGCAGCCCACGCTCACCCGAGCAGGTGACAGCAGCCCCCGGAGGTATGACCTCGCTCACACCCGTCCCTCGACCTCAGCCCAGCAGGCGTCGACGTCACGCAGCCGTGATGGCCAGGACGGCATCGCCATACTTCTCCAGCTTGGCCGCGCCGAGCCCCGAGATGCCGGACAGCTCGTCCGAGGTGGTCGGCCGCACCGAGGCGATCTGGCGCAGCGTCGCGTCGTGGAAGATGACGTACGCCGGCAGCCCCGCCGCCTTCGCGGTCTCGCCGCGCCAGGCACGGAGCTGCTCGAAGAGCGCCTCCCCCGGTGAGTCGAGCGGCACGTCGGTGGCCTTCGCCTTGCGCGACGAGCCCGTGCCGGAGCGCCTGGCGGTGCGCGGGGCCTCGGTGCGCAACCAGACGGCGCGCTCGCCACGCAGCACCGCGGCCGAGTCGTCGGTGAGCTCGAGCGTGCCGTAGCCGTCGGTGCCGACCGCCAACAGGCGTTGGGCGAGGAGCTGGCGCACGATGCCGCGCCACTGGGTGGCGTCGAGGTCGGCGCCGATGCCGAAGACGGTCAGCGAGGTGTGGTCGAGGGACTCGATGCGGGCGTTCGTCGTGCCCAGGAGGATGTCGATGACGTGGCCGGCGCCGTAGCGCTGACGCCGCTGCGCGAGACGGACGATCGCGGAGAGGAACTTCTGCGCGGGCACCGTGCCGTCCCACGTCCGAGGCGGGGAGGTGCACGTGTCGCAGTTGCCGCACGCGGCGGTGCCGGGCTGGCCGAAGTAGGCGAGCAGCTGGGTGCGCCGGCACTCGACGGTCTCGCACAGGGCGAGCATCGCGTCGAGGTTCTGGCCCAGCCGCCTCCGGTGCGCGGCGTCGCCGTCGGACGTCTCGGCCATCTTGCGCTGCTGCACGACGTCCTGGAGGCCGTAGGCCAGCCAGGCCGTCGCCGGGTTGCCGTCGCGACCGCCACGGCCGGTCTCCTGGTAGTAGCCCTCGACGGACTTCGGCAGGTCGAGGTGCGCGACGAAGCGCACGTCGGGCTTGTCGATGCCCATGCCGAAGGCGATGGTCGCGACCATCACGATGCCGTCCTCGCGCAGGAAGCGGTCTTGATGGTCTCGCCGCACGCCGGCGTCCAGCCCCGCGTGATAGGCCAGCGCGCTGATGCCCTCGCCGTTCAGCCAGGCCGCCGTTTCCTCGACCTTCTTGCGAGACTGGCAGTACACGATGCCAGCGTCGCCCGTGTGTTCGTCGAGGATGAAGCGGCGCAGCTGCGCGCGGGCGTTGTCCTTCTCGACGATGGCGTAGCGGATATTCGGCCGGTCGAAGCTGCTGATGAAGACGCTCGCCTGCTCCAGCTGCAGCCGCTCGATGATGTCGGCGCGCGTCAGGTCGTCGGCAGTCGCCGTGAGTGCGATGCGCGGCACGTTCGCGAAGCGCTCGTGCAGCACGTTGAGGCCGAGGTAGTCGACGCGGAAGTCGTGGCCCCACTGGCTCACGCAATGCGCCTCGTCGATAGCGAACAGGCTGAGCAGGCCGCGTTCGTAGAGCGAATCGAGCTGCGACAGGAAGCGCGGCGTCGTGAGGCGCTCGGGTGCCGCGTAGAGCATCACGAGTCGGCCGCTCATCATCTCGCGCTCGATGCGCTGCGCCTCGTCGAACGTGAGGCTGGAGTTGAGGTACGCCGCATTGACGCCGGCTTCTTCGAGAGCGCCGACCTGGTCGTGCATCAGTGCGATGAGCGGGGACACCACCACCGTGAGCCCGCGTCCCGCTCGGTGCCGGGCGATCGCCGGCACCTGGTAGCACAGGCTCTTGCCGCCGCCGGTGGGCATGAGCACCAGGGCGTCGCCATCGGCGCAGACATGCTCGACGATTTCCTGCTGCGCTCCGCGAAAGGCGCTGTAGCCGAATACTTCGTGAAGCAGGGGGACGAGGCTGTCGTCGAGTCGGGGGGCGGTCACGGTCGGGGGACGGGTCACAAGGAACGGCAGGTCGAGGAAGCGGCACGATGACGCCGGAATGGCGCCAGGAAGGCGACGAAAGGACGGCTCGACACAAGCATCGATGACCAACCTGCGATGGTAGATCAGGCGGCGGTCGGTAGAATCAACCCACGGTCAGCGTGCACGCCGAGCGCCTTCCGACCACGCCCTTCCGATCGGCCGCAGGTCAGGCAGCATCCTTCCGCTCCCGCGCAGTCTTCCCATTCCTCTCGCATCCACAGGAGCCACGCCATGGCCTCTATCAACAAAGTCATCATCATCGGCAACCTCGGCAAAGATCCCGAGATGCGCTCCCTTGCGAGTGGTTCGGCCGTGTGCAACATCACCGTGGCCACCTCGCGCCAGTGGAAGAACAAGGACAGCGGCGAGCGCCAGGAAGAAACCGAGTGGCACCGCATCG
>JAOPYB010000295.1 GCA_025964835.1 Nocardioides sp.
CCAGGCGCGGCAGCGTGTAGCGGCGGTGGTGCCCGGCGCGCACGTCGTGGTCCGTCCAGGCCCAGGTGTACGCCGGCACGGAGGCCAGCAGGCGCCCGCCGGGCACCAGCACCCGGGCCAGCTCGGCGACCGCCTGGGCCTCGGGCTCGCAGTGCTCGATCACGTCGAACGCGCCCACCACGTCGAAGGTCTCGCTCGCGAACGGCAGCGCGAGGGCCGAGGCGCACACGTCCCTGCCCGGCGTCAGCCCGCGCGGGTCCAGGTCGATGGCGACCCGCTGGTGGTCGCCCTGCAGCCAGGACACGCTCGGACCGTCGGCGCTGCCGACGTCGAGCAGCCGCCGCGGCGAGCCCACGAAGTCACCCAGCGCGGCGCGGAGGAGCTCGGCCCGGGCGCGGTACCACCAGTAGTCGGGCTGCCCGATCGAGGAGGACCCGGGCTGGGAGACGGCCATCAGCCGTGCTCCAGCGAGCGCGCCAGGGCGTCGGCCACCCGGGTGGTGTCGTCGGTCGTCAGGTTGTTGTGGAACGGCAGGCGCAGCAGCCGGGAGCTGAGGTCGCTGGTGACCGGGCACTGCGGGGGGCGGGCGGCGAAGCGCTGCCCCGCGACGGAGTCGTGCAGCGGGACGTAGTGGAACACCGTCGAGATGCCCTGGTCGCGGAGCTCACCCATCACCCGGGTGCGGGTCTCGTGGCTGGGCAGGATCACGTGGAAGAGGTGGTAGGCCGGCTCGCAGTCGTCGGGGACGACGGGCAGCCGGATGCCGAGCTCGTCCGCCCGCGGGGCCAGAGCCTCGACGTAGGCCTCGAAGACCCGGCGCCGCTTGGCCTGGATCGTCTCGCGCTGCTCGAGCTGGCCGAGGAGGTACGCCGCCAGCGTGTCCGAGAGACCGAACGACGAGCCGGTGTCGCGCCAGGAGTACTTGTCGACCTGACCGAGGAAGAACGCCCGACGGTCGGTGCCCTTGTCGTAGACGACCCAGGCCCGGTCCACGTCGGCGGCGTCGTTGAGGACGAGCGCACCGCCCTCCCCGCAGACGATGTTCTTCGTCTCGTGGAAGCTCAGCGTCGCGAAGCGGCCCAGGCTGCCCAGCGGCTCGCCGCGCCAGCGGCCGAAGAGCCCGTGCGCGTTGTCCTCGATGACGGCCACGTCGGGGCGGTCCCGCAGCACCTCCCGGATGCCGGCCATGTCGCACGGGATCCCGGCGTAGTGCACGACGACGACCGCGCGGACCGTGTCGTCGAGCAGCTCGGCGAGGTGCCGGGGGTCGGGGCCGAGGGTCTCGGGCTCGATGTCGCAGAACAGGATCCGGGCGCCCTCGCGGGTGTAGGCGAGCGCCGAGCTGACGAACGTGAACGACGGCACGATCACGGTGTCGCCCGGCTGGAGGTCCAGCAGGATCGCGCTCATCTCCAGGGCCGCCGTGCACGAGGTGGTCAGGAGGACGTCGGACGCGCCGACCTCGTCGCGGAGGATCGGTGCCGCCCGCTTGGAGAACGGGCCGGACGACGAGCCGTGCCCGGACTCGACGGCCTCGCGGATGTAGTCGAGCTCGCGCCCCTCGAGGCTGACCCGGTTGAACCTGATCTCGGGATGGTCCCTCACGCCCGTCCTCCTTGGGCCTCGGCCGCCGCTCGCGGCGCCCACGGCAGGGGCCGGCCGATGAGCTCGGCGAGAGCCCGGTCGCTCGCGCGGAAGTGGTCGCGGAGGCGACGGAGCAGGTCGGCGTCCAGGGGTGGTCTGGGCTGCCGGCTCTCGTTGACCGGCACGGCGGCGTCGGCGGGCCGGTGGGCCGGGTCGACGCCGAGCCGGGCGTAGAGGCCGGCCACGGTCCCCGGGTCGGCCACCATCTCCTCGAGGAGAAGCACGGTGAGATCGGCGCCGAAGCGGCTCAGCCAGGGCGCGAGGTGGTCGACGTACCGGCCGCGCTCGAGGTAGGCGAACGGCGAGACCGAGGTGAGCGCCGGGTCCCAGGGCAGCGGGCCCTCGAGGTTGGCGGCGAGCACGTCGGCCAGCGGCCGCTTCTCGAGCCCGGAGTCGGTGCTGAACGCCCAGTGCGACATCGCCCGCTCGACCGGGTCCCGCAGCTGCACCAGCACGAGCGGGTCACCGAGCACGTCGGCCGCGCGGTCCGCGGCCTCGGCGTGCTCGAGGTAGCTGGTGCTCTTCTCGCCGAGCAGGCGCTCGTCGGTGGCGTGGGCGAAGTAGGTGGTCCGGTCCCAGTCGAGCCCCCGGGCCGCCAGCTCCCCGGACAGGAACACCTTGGGCTCCGGGCGGGCCGGCCTGGCCATCGCGATCTGCGGGTGCGCGTCGAGCAACGTGGCGAGGTACGTCGTGCCGCACCGCTGCGCGCCGATGACGAGCAGGTGCCGCGTCACTCGGGGACCCGCGACGTGACGTGGTAGCTGTCCTGGCTGCTGACGGCGTTGAGCGTGCGGACGACGTACTCGCCCAGCATCGAGAGCAGCGCGATCGTGAAGCCGTTGAAGATCGACAGCAGGACCACAGTCGTCGTCCACCCCTGGACGTCGGTCTTCCCGAGCACCCCGAGCACCAGGTAGAAGGCGCCGAGCAGGAAGCTGACCGCGGAGATCGCGGCGCCGACGAGGGCGGCGAGCCGAAGGGGGTACGACGAGTAGCTGAACAGGATCGTCAGGACCAGTCGCAGGATCCGCACCAGGCTGTAGTTGCTCTTGCCGACCGGGCGGGGATCGTGGCGGACCGGCACGTTGCCGGGCTTGCGGGAGTAGAGCAGCGCCTGCCCGGTGATGTAGGGGTGGGCCGTGCGAGAGGCGCAGATCCGGTCGACGACGTCGCGGCGCAGGATCCGGTAGTTCGAGACCACCAGGCCGGGCGGCTGGCCGAAGATCCGCCGGTTCATGACGCCGATCATCTTGCTGCCCAGGCGCCGGTAGCCCGAGGCCTGCTTCTGCTGGAAGTCGCCGAAGACCACGTCCTTGCCGGTCATCGCCTCGTCGATCAGCAGCAGTGCCTGGTCGGGCGGGTTCTGCAGGTCGTCGTCCATCGTGATCACGTAGTCGCCGGTGGCCTCGCGCAGACCCGCCAGGTTGGCGTGATGCTGCCCGTAGTTCTTGAGCAGGTCGAGGGCGATCACCTGGGGGACCGTGCGGGCCTTGTCGGCGATGACCTCCCAGCTGCCGTCGGTGCTGCCGTCGTTGACGAGGATCACCTCGTGGTCCAGCCCGTGCTCGGTGAAGAACTCGACGACCCGGTCGACCGTCGTGCCGACCAGGCGCTCGCTGTTGTAGACCGGGATGACCACGGAGTAGCGGAACTGCCGGCGGTCGAGTGACGGTTCACCGGGGCGCGACGTCATCCCGGGATCCTCGCACAGGTCAGGTCGGCCCCTGGACGGCCGTCCGCAGCGCCTCGCGGGTGGGCCGGCCGACGTCCTCGCGGACGTACCAGTTCCAGCCCAGCGAGGCGCCGATCTTCTGGTAGGAGTCGAAAAGCACCGGTGCCAGCCACTCGGGGGGGAGCTTCTCGCCGAGGGCGATGATCGTGGGTTCCCGCTTCGCGATCCACCGGCCGTAGCCCTCGCTGCCACCGGGCCAGGTGTCGTCGAGGTAGGCGTCGAGGCCGTTGCCGAAGAGCTGGAAGCGCGAGAGGTTCCGCAGGTGGGCGAGGACCAGCGGTTCCGGCGCCTCGACGGACAGCATCGTCGCGTCGGGTGGCAGCAGGCCCAAGATGGCCGCCACGTCCGCCTTCTGCGCGTCCAGGCGCTCGTCGCGGGTGCCGACCGAGAAGAAGACGGTCGCCGCGGTCGCGAGCGTGACCCAGGCCAGCGCGAGCACGACGGTGGTCCGGCCCGGGAACCTGCGGCCGACGGCCGCGACGAGGCCACCGATCCCGACGGCGGCGGGGGGGAGCAGGAAGAACGCGTCGGGCCAGCCGTTGAAGGCACGCAGCGACCAGAGGAAGCCGACCACCAGCGTGACGCCCACGCCCACGAGGGCGGCGTCGGTGGGCTCCCGGCGCCAGGTCCGGGCCGCCGTCGTGCCGACCGCGAGCACCAGCAGGGCGATGGCGCCCACGACGAACACCCCGAGCGACCAGCCGTAGCCCTTCACCAGGACGTCGCGGATCCAGCCCGGGAATTCGAGCGGGGAGATCTGCTGGGTGCAGCGGGCGTTGATGAGCAGGAAGTCGTCGAGGAACAGCCGCAGGTGCCCGATGGCGGCGTACCACCCCGTCGTGATCGCGGTCGGCACGATCCCGCCGATCGCCAGCCCGGCCAGCGCCCGCAGGCGCCCACCGCGGACGCCGAGGAGCAGCGCGACCAGGACACCGGCGAACACCGCGAAGAAGACCGGCTGCCAGGTCAGCGTGCCGAGGGCCACGAACACACCGGCCGTGACCCAGCGCTGGTGGGTCACGGCCAGCAGGGCGCACACGAGGAACAGCACCATGGAGGTCTTCTCGCGGGGCCCGTACGTCGCGTAGGTGACGAAGCCGTGGAAGCAGAGCATCGCGGCCGCGGCGCTGA
>JAOPYB010000306.1 GCA_025964835.1 Nocardioides sp.
AGGATTCCACCCAGATGCTGTGAACTCACCCGGACAACGAGTCGCGGTCCCGTGGTGTTCCCACCGTTCACGATACGGTGTTTCCACTTCACCGAGGGGCTCACCCAGGGCTCGTCCCGGGCCCACCCAGGAGGCCACCATCACCACCCCGATCAAGCCCGCGAGCTGGTCCTACGCCGAAGCCTTCGTCGCCGAGGACGAGGTCCTCGCGGCGGCGCGCGCGCGTGCCGACGAGGTCGGGGTCGTCCCGATCGGCTCCGGCGGCGGTGCGGCCCTGCGCTTCCTCGCCTCCGTGCTCGATGCTCGGGCGGTCGTCGAGATCGGCACCGGCACCGGTGTCTCCGGCCTCTGGCTGCTGCGCGGCATGCGCTCCGACGGCGTGCTGACCACCGTCGACATCGAGGCCGAGCACCAGCGTCTCGCCAAGCAGTCGTTCGCCGAGGCCGGCATCCCGGCCCAGCGGGCCCGCACGATCTCGGGTGCCGCCCTCGAGGTACTGCCCCGGCTGACCGACGGCCACTACGACCTGGTCTTCTGCGACGGCGACAAGGCGGAGTACGCCGCCTACCTCAAGGAGGCCCTGCGCCTGCTGCGCCCCGGCGGCGTGGTGGTCTTCGACAACGCGCTGTGGCACGACCGGGTGGCCGACCCCGCCCAGCGTGACGAGGACACGGTCTCGATCCGCGACCTCGGCCGTGCGATCGCCGAGCACGAGGGACTCGTGTCGGTGCTGCTGCCCGTGGGCGACGGCCTGCTCGCGGCCAAGAAGGAGTGGACGCCCGAGGTGTGACCCGGTCGACCCCGAAGGAGCCCTCAGGCCCGGGGGGCTGCGCGGAAGCCGTCGGCGCCCTCGGCGACGGCGACCACGTCGCACTCCTCGATGAGGATCGGCGCGCTGCCGACGAGCTTCGACCCGGGCGCCTCCGCGGCGCCGGCGGTGAAGGTGCGCTGGAACTCCGCGCGCGCCTCGTCGGTCGCGAACACGTAGCAGCCCTCGAACCACTCCCCGGCGCGCATCCGCCAGGTCTTGAAGCCCAGCCCCGCCAGGCCCGTGAAGCGGGCGTGCGAGGTCTCGGCGACGTACGACGCCAGCGCGGCCTCGACGCCCTCCGGCGCGTCGGCGAGCGACCAGCGCACGGTCAGCCCCAACATGTCGGCCCCCCCGATCATCCGATGGCGCCGACCGGGTCGTCGCCGCCCAGCCAGGACAGCAGGGCGCGGGCACCGAAGCCGGTGGGGCCGGTGGTCCACTCGTGGCGCTCGTCGGGCGAGTCGCCGGCCGACGCGACGTCGAGGTGGGCCCACGGGACGTCGCCCACGAAGTGCTGCAGGAACAGGGCCGCGGTGATCGCACCCGGGCCGCCCGGCGCGTTGTCGGCGTCGGCGACCTTGGAGCTCAGCTTCTCCTCGTAGGCCTCGGCCAGGGGGAAGCGCCAGAGCGGCTCGCCGGCGGCCTCGCCCGCCTCGGAGATCACGGCGGCCAGGCCCTCGTGGTTGGCGAAGAAACCCCCGAGGCGCTGGCCGAGGGCGACCTTCATGGCGCCGGTCAGGGTCGCGATGTCGACGATGACGTCCGGCTCGATCGTGTCGACGGCGTACGCCAGCGCGTCGGCGAGGACCAGCCGGCCCTCGGCGTCGGTGTTGGTGACCTCGCTGGTGCGGCCGCCGTAGTGGCGCAGCACGTCGCCGGGGCGCAGCGAGTTGCCGCCGACGGCGTTCTCGGCCGCGGCGACCAGGCCGACCACGCGCACCGGGCACCCCACGGCACCGAGGGCGCCGAGCACGGCGATGACGACGGCACCGCCGGTCATGTCGCGCTTCATGTTGAGCATCGCCTCACCGGGCTTGATCGAGAGACCGCCGGTGTCGAAGGTGATGCCCTTGCCGACCAGGACCACGGTGGGGGTCTTCCGGCCGGCCTTGTGGGGCGTGTAGTCGAGGCGGATCAGCCGCGGGGGCGTGGCCGAGGCCTGGCCGACGCCGATGATGCCGCCGAACCCCTCGGCGGCGAGCTTCCGCTCGTCCCAGATGGTGACGGCCAGCCCGGACTCCTCGCCGAGGAGGCGGGCCTGCTCGGCCAGCCAGGCGGGACTCTTGAGGTTGGAGGGCACGGTCGCGAGCATCCGGGCCCGCCAGCCGGCGCCGCCGACGGCGAGCGCCCGGTCGAGTGCCGGCGCCAGCGAGTCGCGGTCGGGCAGACCCGCGAGCACGATCCGGGCCACCGGCACGTGCTCGGGAACCGTGGAGCGCCAGTGGAAGCCGAACGAGCCGAGCATCGCGCCCACGACGAACGCCTCGAGCCCGCCGTCGGGTGCGAGGGCGGGGATGGACGTGGCGACGCTGGCGCGGTCGCGGGTGGCGCGCGCGAGCGCGGCTCCCGCCCGCCGGAAGTCGAGCACGCCCTGGTCGCCCACGCCGACGAGCAGCACCCAGCGCAGCGCGTCGTTGCCGGGGCCCCCGAGCGGGACCGGCAGGGTGGTCACCTCACCGGCCTTCCCGGTGGCCCGGTGCATCTCCAGCAGGGCCAGCAGGTCGGTGCCGAGCTGCTCGGACACCTCGTCGCCGCCAGGCCCGAGCAGGACCGAGC
>JAOPYB010000332.1 GCA_025964835.1 Nocardioides sp.
GTCGTTGGCGTGTCACCCGAGTCACACCACCCCGTGACTCCATGCCCTGAGGATGCTCATGCCCGTGCCTCGTCCCCGACGCCTCCGGACCGCAGCGGTCACCACCGCACTGGTCGCCGGCCTCGCCCTCACCTTCGCCACCCTTCCCGCGACCGCCACCGCGACCAGCACCAACACCGCGGCGGCCGGCCGCGCCGCGTCCGCGGCCGGCTCGGCCTCAGGCTTCCTGTTCTACGTCTACCCGGACCCCGAGCCGACCTGCTCCCTCGCCTCGCCCCTGGGACTCAACGCGTCGGGCGATCCCTCGATCGACCGGGATGCCTGCGCGTTCCTCAAGTTCACGGGCTCCGACGTCACGGGCCCGGTGAAGGCCGACCTGTACAGCAACGACGCGGCGACCCCCTTCACGACGGTCGACGCGACCGAGAGCAGCTCGACACCGGGAAGCTTCTCGGTCGACCTCCTCCCGGACGCGACGTGGCCCGCCGGGACCATCCGAGCGGTCATCAAGGACGGCGCGGGTCAGATCGGTGAGTACCCCTTCGTGCTCAACGGCCTGCGCGCCACCCTCGACGCGGGAGCGGCCACCGCTCCCGGCGAGCCGTTCACGGTCACCGGCACCATCGAGGAGCACAGTGCCCGGACGACCTTCAGCGATGCGGGCGCCCCGGCCCAGCTCAGGCTCCAGACCGTCCGGCCCGACGGCACCGTGAGCGACACCCAGACCAAGAGCGCCGCCTCCGATGGCACCTTCACCTTCTCCGTGCCCGGCACCGCGACCGCCGGCCTGACGGCCGGGCCCGACACCGACTACCGGACCTCGGTGACGGTGCGCGCCGTCGACGCGAGCTACACCGACCCCTCGACAGGGGAGTGGAAGGCCGCGACCGCCGCGACCGACATGCACGCGCTCGTCGTGCCGGCCACGAACATCGACATCACCGACAGCTTCGTCTCCTCGGTCGGCTGGGTGAAGCCGGGCGACCGGTACCCCTCTCGGGTGATCCTGCGCAATCCCACGTCCTCCCCCCTGACGCCCACGGTCGACCTGAGCGCGCCCGCCGGGACGGCGTTCCTCTCCGCCAGCGGGGCGGGGACCCATCCGGTGGCTGCCAGCGGGTTCACCTGGTCGCCCGGCGCCATGGCGCCGGGGGCGACGTCGACCCTGGTCCTGGAGTCCCAGGCCTCGAGCGTCGCCCAGCTCTCCTCGATCGTGTGGCGTGATCTGTCCTCGAAGGCCGTGCTGCACGTGCCGACCAAGAGTGACCGGACGGTCCGCAGCCACGGCCCCAAGGTGATCCCCCCGAGCTCGGCGTTCGACACCGCCCGCTACGGCGACCGGCCGTTCCCGGTGGTCCCGCTGGAGTACAACGACCGCTCCTACCAGGCCGGCCACTCCGGTGACTCCCTGGAGTCCGTGCTCAACGACTCCGACCCAGGCTCCGGCTCGACGTTCAACCTCTACCAGGAGATGTCCCTGGGCCAGCTGTTCCCGGAAGGCACCGTGCCGTCCAAGGGCATCGCGTCGGCGGACTTCACCGACTTCAGCCCGAAGTTCCCGCTCACCACCGGGACCGACAGCCCGAACACCTGCCACGGCTTCACGTACACCGACCTGGGCGGCACCGCGAACCCGCTCTACTCCGAGCGCATCACCAACGGGGTCTACAACCTGCCGGGCAACACGGACTACTACGGAGACGACTCCAACGGTTCGGCGCTCATCGGCGCCGAGACGGGCCAGGGGTCGCTGCAACAGATCGACTCCGGCTGCGGCCCGACCGGCAAGATCGTCGCGGACGCGGTAGCACTGGCTGACCCCGAGATCGACTACTCCGACTACGACACCGACAAGGACGGCGTGGTCGACTTCTTCATGGGCGTCTTCGCGGGCTGCGGCGGCAACGGCGCCTCCCAGCTGGCCGCTCCCGGGGACCCACTCGGAGCCTGCCCCTACGACAACGCCTCCTACGACAACGTCTGGCCGCACAGCTCGTCGCTGGAGTACTCCTACTCGGACCCGGCGACCGGCCTGCCGGGGGTGGTGACCAACGACCAGCTCAAGAACCTCGAGGGGCAGCCGCTCTGGTACACCGACACCACCTACAGCGAATACACCACGACGGACAAGGGCGATGCGCTCAAGGTGTTCGTGCGGGTGGGTCCTTACAACCTGAACCCCGAGACCGCGATCGACTTCGCCTCGGTGATATCGCACGAGTACGGCCACTCGCTCGGACTGCCGGACTTCTACTCCACCGGCAACCGTGCGACTTACGGCGACTGGATGTTGATGGCCACCGACAAGTCGCAGAACATGGACGCCTACGGCCGCCAGGAGCTCGGCTGGGTCGTGCCCGAGGTCTTGGACAAGTCCACCAGCAGGACGGTCTCGAACTTCACCGACTCCAAGCAGGACACGGGCACCATCCACTGGCAGACCAAGGACGGCACGCCGTACGTCCTGCACGACGGTGCGGACGGGGTCGTCCACAACTCCCTCATGTACGTCGCGAAGCTTCCGGGCCGGCAGCTTCTCGACGCGAGCGACTTCGACTCCGGTGACAAGGCAACCAAGTCGCACCTGTGGTGGTCAGGTTCGGGCAACGACTTCGGCTGCACGCCCGCCGCCGGCCGCAACTTCGACCTGGCCGTCCCGGGGCTGAAGGACCTGCCCGCCGGGACAACGCTCGACCTGAGCTTCAAGTCCCGCTGGGACATGGAGTGGGACTACGACTACGGGTTCGTGATGACCACCACGGACGCCGGCAAGACCTACCACTCCCACGCGTCCAAGAACAACTACACGACGTCTCCGACCACGGACCCCACGGCCGCCTCCAACAACGTGTGTCAGGACACCTACAGCAACGGCCTGACCGGGAGCAGCGGTTCCTACCAGGCGGGGACCTACAGCACCGACCGCAAGACGGATACCTATCCGCCTGCGGAGTTCCTCGCCGACAGCTACGACGTCAGCGACCTGGTCGGCACCGAGACCGGCGCGATCCGGTTCAGCTACGCCACCGACCCCGGCCTGGCCCGGCCCGGTTGGTACATCGACGACGTCAAGGTGACCGCCACGCTGCCGGACAACACCCAGAAGGTCCTGCTCGCGACCGACTTCGAGTCCGACGGCGGGCCCGACGACCCGCGGGTCTACAACGGTGGCTGTCGTGAGGACCTGAGCACGGCACAGAAGTGCACTCTGGGCTGGAAGTACCTCCAGGCCGGTGCGGAGTCCGTCCAGGACCACGCCTACTACCTGGAGATGCGCGACCGGTCCGGTTTCGACCTCGACGGTCGTGGCCAGGCTGACCGAGGTGCCGCGGGCTTCCAGGCCGGGCTCTACCTGGCCTACACCGACGAGGCCCACGGCTACGGCAACGTCGGGACCGACGACCCGCCGGCGCAGTCACCGCTGGATGCGACTCCCACGCCCGGCAGCGAGACCCCGAACCTCGACGACGCGGCGTTCCGGGCGGGCGCCGGACGGTCGACCTACTCCGACTCCGGAGAAGGCCACACCGACAACTACACCGACCCCAGCAACTCCGCGGTGGACTCGCGGTACGCCAGCGTCCCGAACCCCTGGCGCTTCCGCTACGACTGCCTGGGCTTCAAGGTGAACTCGATGTCCGGGGAGAACCCCGGGCCCGCCACCTCCGACGGGGACCTGACCGGGAACGTCGACTTCACCATGGGTTCCGGATGCGGGACGTTCGACTACGGCTACACGACCGACAGCCCGCCCGCCACCAACAGCGCACCCACGGCGCGGGCCCACGCGTCACCCGCGAGCGCCCGCACCGGTCAGCGAGTCGACTTCACGGCCAAGGGCAGTGACGACGCCGAGACCCCGGACAACCTGGACTACTCGTGGGACTTCGGGGACGGCGGCTCGACCAAGGACGCAGCCGGCGTCGAGGCGCACCACGCCTTCGACCGGCCCGGCACCTACGACGTGACCGTCCTGGTCACGGACCCCGGAGGCGCCACCGACACGGCGACCGTGAGGGTCACCGTGGCCGACGGCCCGGGCAACCAGGCGCCGCGAGCCAAGGCCAAGGTCGTCCCGACGTCGCCGTACACCCACCAGAAGACGCGGCTCTCGGGCGTCGGGTCGAAGGACAGCGAGACCCCGCAGCGCAAGCTCGTCTACCGGTGGAACTTCGGTGACGGCGGCGCCAAGGTCGATGCCGTCGGCCGGGTCGTGAAGACCCGCTTCGACAAGGCCGGCTACCGGACGGTCACGCTCACCGTGACCGACCCCGGTGGCAAGTCCGACACGGTCAGGCAACGGGTGCTGGTGCGTCGCGAGATCGGCTGCGGTGCTGGAAGCGTGACCCGGCACGGCAGCTGGCGGATGGTCCACGACGACGCCGTCCGCGGTGACAGCTACTGCGACAACGGGGGCCGGCAGTCCGGCAAGGACACCCTGACCACGTCCTTCGACGGTCCGCAGATCGACCTCTGGTACGGCACCGCATCCCGCGGCGGCACGGCCACGGTCCTCGTGGACGGCGTACGCCTCGGCACGGTGTCCTTCCACGGCTCGAGCTCGACCCCGGAGCTGACCTCCCACCAGGTCTTCAAGGGGCTCGGCGCGGGCCGGCACACCATCCGGCTCGTCGTGAACCGCGGGCGGGCCTACGTCGAGGGGTTCGGCAGCATCCGCTGACCCGCCGCTGACCCGCCCGAAAGTGAGCGAGCTTGCGAGCTCGCCATCCAGACTTCCGGGCGGGTCAGTTGTGAACACCTGGCATCTCCGCGGCGCTCTTGGCCCTGTGGATGAGGCACCCGCCCGCGGTCGGATCGTGCGATCTTCGTCAGCATGCTCGACACGAAACGCCCCTTCACGAGAAGCGACGCCGTAGCCGCCGGTATCAGTCCGCGGCGCCTCGGTGGCTCCCGCTTCCGCCGCATCTTCCGTGGTGTCTACATCTCGAGTGCCGTGCGACCCGCCCATCGCGAGCGCGTCACCGGAGCCCTGCTGCTCTTTCCCGAGGGAGCCTGGGCGAGCCACATGAGCGCCGCGTACTGGTGCGGCGTGGTCGTGCCGCAGACCTCGCTCGTCCACGTGAGCGTGCGACGTATCGAGGATCGCCGGTGGCAGCCCGGACTCAAGCCGCACCTCGCGCCGAGCCACACTCGCGTTCGCCGGCACGACGGCATCCTGGTCTCCGATCCGGTTCGGATGTACATCGAGCTCGCCTCGGTCCTCGACCTCGTCGACCTGGTGGTGGCGGGTGATTTCCTGATCCGGGTCTTCAAGATGAAGTCAGAGGAGCCGGTCGCTGCGCTCGACCAGACGCGCGACTACTGGTCCCCCGCGGCCCGCCACGCCGCCCGGTTCGTGCGTGACGGTGTCGACTGGCCCATGGAGACCCGCCTGCGCATGGTCCTGGTCCGCGCCGGGCTCCCGGAGCCGGAAGTCAACTTCACCCTGCGCGACGTGGACGGCCACATCCTGGCTCGCTTCGATCTCAGCTATCCGCGGCTGCGCATCATCGTGGAGTACGACGGTCACCAGCACTTGGGGATCATCGAGAACTGGGAGAACGACCCGGACCGACGCGAGTTCCTCGACAACGAGGAGTGGCGGGTCCTCAGGGTCACGTCTCGTGGGATCTACGCCGAACCCGGTCGCACCATCGAGCGCGTCTGGCGACTGCTCCGCAAACGCGGCCTGATCCTTCCGTTGCCCGTCGACGACTGGCGCCCCCGCTTCCCGGGGAGGAAGCCCGCGGCGTGATCGGGCGTCCCCTGGACGGCGATCCCGTCTGCACGCATTCGTTCAGTTGAACGGAATGTCACCGGCCTGGGGTCGAAACGGGTCGTTTTCCCAGCAACCGAACGAATGCGCGCGCCCTTCGCCCGAAGTTTCGGGCGGGTCAGCGCGAGGTCTCGGCCTCGGCCTTGATCCGCTCCAGGGTCTGGCGCATGCCGTCGCGCAGCACGACGGTGAAGCGCTCCTGGCCGCCCAGGACGGTGTCGGTCAGCCTGCGCGAGATCGACGAGATGCCGTCGGGGGTCTCGCGGCGCTGGGTGATCCGGGTGCCGCCGGTGTCGGTGGGCTCCAGGGTGAAGGACCAGATCGTGAAGTTGTCCTTGACCCGGATCGCGAACTCGCGGTGCGGCTCGAAGCGGACCACCCTGGCCTGTGTCGGCCACACGAGCAGGCCCAAGTGATTGATGTTGAGGGTGCGGGTGCCCAGCTGCACCGGGCCGCCGCCACGGACGAAGGTCTTCACGACCTGCGGGCTCCACGACGCCATCCGCGCCACGTCCGAGACGAGGGACCACACCGTGGCGGGCGGGGCGTCGACCTCGACGGTCTCCTCGAGGGCCTCGATCTGGCCCTGGCTGATGCTGGTCATGTCACGCTCCGCGGTCGGGGACTGGTGCCCCGAACGTAACTGAATCAGTGTCAACAGCGCACCGTGACGCCCACCACGTGGCCGGCGCCGGTCAGCGGGTGGCCGCCCAGGCCAGCAGCGCCTCGCGGGCCTCGTCCTCCGACATCGGACCGCGGTCCATCCGCAGCTCGAGCAGGTGGTGGTAGGCCTCGCCCACCTCGCGACCCGGACCGATGCCCAGGGTCTCCATGATCTGGTTGCCGTCCAGGTCGGGCCGCAACGAGGCCAGCTCCTCCTCCTCGGAGAGCCGGGCGATCCGCTCCTCCAGCTCGTCGTAGCTCCGGCGGAGGCGGTCGGCCTTGCGCTGGTTGCGGGTCGTGCAGTCGGCCCGGGTCAGCATGTGCAGCCGCTCGAGCTCGTCGCCCGCGTCGCGGACGTAGCGGCGTACGGCGGAGTCCGTCCACTCCCCGGACCCGTAGCCGTGGAAGCGCAGGTGCAGCTCCACGAGCCTGCCGACGGCGTCGATCTCGTCGTTGGAGAAGCGCAGCGCCTTCATCCGCTTGCGGGTGATCTTGGCGCCGACGACGTCGTGGTGGTGGAACGTGACGCTGCCGTCGTCGAGGAACTTCCGGGTCCGTGGCTTGCCGACGTCGTGCATCAGCGCGGCGAAGCGGGAGACGAAGTCCGGGCCGCCGCCGGGCAGCCGCGACTCCAGGTCGATCGACTGCTCCAGGACGGTGAGCGTGTGCTCGTAGACGTCCTTGTGCCGGTGGTGCTCGTCGCGCTCGAGCGCCAACGCCGGCAGCTCGGGGAGCACCCGCTCGGCCAGCCCGGTCTCGACGAGCAGGCTCAGGCCCACGCGCGGGTAGGGCGCGCAGACCAGCTTGACCAGCTCGTCGCGGACCCGCTCTGCGGAGATGATCTCGATCCGGTCCGCCATGGCGGTCATGGCCGCCACCACCGACGGGTCGACGGTGAAGCCGAGCTGGGCCGCGAAGCGGGCGGCGCGCATCATCCGCAGCGGGTCGTCGGAGAACGAGTCCTCCGGTCGGCCCGGTGTGCGGAGCACCCGGTGTGCGAGGTCGACGACGCCGCCGTACGGGTCCTCGAGCTCGCGACCGGGCAGCCGGACCGCCATCGCGTTCACGGTGAAGTCGCGCCGACCGAGGTCGCCGTCGAGGGAGTCCCCGAACTCGACGTCGGGCTTGCGTGAGGTGGGGTCGTAGGACTCCGAGCGGTACGTCGTGATCTCGACCTGCCACTCGCCCTTGCGGCAGCCGATGGTGCCGAACGCGCGCCCCATGTCCCAGATCGCCTCGGCCCAGCCCTTGAGCAGCG
>JAOPYB010000345.1 GCA_025964835.1 Nocardioides sp.
GCGCTGGCGCCAAGCAGCAGAAGGTTGCCGTGGGCGACGTCATCGAGATCGACAAGGTGACGACCGAGGTGGGCCAGACGATCAGCCTGCCCGTCCTCCTCGCCGTGGACGGCGAGACGATCACCTCGGACGCCAAGGCGCTGGACAAGGCGTCCGTGACCGTCGAGGTCCTCGGCGCCACCAAGGGCCCCAAGATCATCATCCAGAAGTACAAGAACAAGACCGGCTACAAGAAGCGCATGGGTCACCGTCAGAAGTACACCCAGGTCAAGGTCACCGACATCTCCCTGTGAGCCCGGCTCGCAGATCCTCAAGCCGGCTCCCCACAGCCTGAAACAAAGGGACTGAACTCATGGCACACAAGAAGGGCGCAGCCTCGACCAAGAACGGTCGGGACTCGAACTCCCAGCGGCTCGGCGTCAAGCGCTACGGCGGCCAGGTCGTCAACGCCGGCGAGATCATCGTCCGCCAGCGTGGCACCCACTTCCACCCCGGCAGCGGCGTCGGCCGCGGTGGCGACGACACCCTGTTCGCGCTGATCGGCGGTGCCGTCGAGTTCGGCACCCGCCGCGGCCGTCGGGTCGTCAACATCGTCCCGGGCGAGTGATGCACGGGGGCTCCGCCCCCGTGTGCCCCCGGTGGGGCTCCGCACCAGCTGCACCGAAGGGCGTCCCTGATTCCGGGGCGTCCTTCGTTCATTTCTGACCCGAAGGAACCTCCATGGCCGTGCCCACTTTCGTTGACCAGGTCACGCTGCACATCAGCGCCGGCCGGGGCGGCAACGGTGTCGCGTCGGTGCACCGGGAGAAGTTCAAGCCCCTGGGCGGTCCCGACGGCGGCAACGGCGGTCCCGGTGGCTCGGTCATCCTGCGCGTCGACCCGGACATCACGACGCTCGTCGAGTACCACCACAGCCCGCACCGCAAGGCCGAGCACGGCGGCCACGGGGCCGGCTCGCACAAGAACGGCGCGCACGGCGGCGACCTCGTGCTCCCCGTGCCGGACGGCACCGTCGTCACCGACACCGAGGGCACCGTGCTCCTCGACATGGTCGGTCCCGGCACCGAGCTGGTCATCGCCCAAGGGGGCCGCGGCGGCCTCGGCAACGCCGCCCTCGCCTCGTCCAAGCGCAAGGCGCCCGGTTTCGCGCTCCTCGGCGAGCCCGGCGACGAGCTCGACGTCCGGCTCGAGCTCAAGGTCGTGGCCGAC
The DNA here is from genome assembly GCA_025964835.1 of Nocardioides sp. Lineage (GTDB taxonomy): Bacteria > Actinomycetota > Actinomycetes > Propionibacteriales > Nocardioidaceae > Nocardioides. The sequence continues at coordinate 1,210 of JAOPYB010000345.1, forward strand.
ATCGGCCTCGTGGGCTTCCCCAGCGCCGGCAAGTCCAGCCTGATCGCCGCCATCAGCCGGGCACGGCCCAAGATCGCCGACTACCCCTTCACCACGCTGATCCCGAACCTCGGCGTCGTCACCGCCGGCGACACGACGTTCACGGTCGCCGACGTCCCCGGCCTGATCGAGGGCGCGAGCGAGGGACGCGGCCTGGGTCACGACTTCCTACGCCACATCGAGCGCTGCGCCGCGCTCGTGCACGTCCTCGACACCGCGACCATGGAGCCCGGCCGCAACCCCGCCGAGGACCTCGACATCATCGAGAACGAGCTCGCCCGCCACGGCGGCCTCGAGGACCGTCCGCGGCTCGTGGCCCTGAACAAGATCGACGTCCCCGACGGGCGCGACATCTCCGACATGGTGGTCGAGGACCTCCGGGCCCGGGGCCTGCGGGTCTTCCCGATCTCCGCTGCCTCTCAGGAGGGGCTGCGCGAGCTGACCTTCGCGATGGCCGAGATCGTCTCCCGGGCCCGCGCCGAGAAGCCCGCCGCCGAGACCAACCGGATCATCCTGCGGCCCGCCTCCGCCGACGGCAGTGACACGTTCACGGTCAAGGAGACGGGTGAGGGCTGGCGCGTGCGCGGCGAGAAGCCCGAGCGCTGGATCCGCCAGACCGACTTCAGCAACGACGAGGCCGTCGGCTTCCTCTCCGACCGGCTCAACCGGCTCGGGGTCGAGGCCCGGCTCGTCCAGCTCGGTGCCCAGGAGGGCGACACCGTCCTCATCGGCCACCCCGACAACTCGGTCGTCTTCGACTTCAAGCCGGGCATCGACGCGGGCGCCGAGATGCTGGGTCGGCGCGGCGAGGACCAGCGCTTCGAGGAGAAGCGGCCCGCCCACGGCCGACGCCGGGCGATCCAGGAGTCGATGCCGGAACGCGGCGAGACCGAGACGCGTGCCGACGTCGCCCGCCGCCTCGACAAGCCCGAGACGTACGGTCCCCTGGCCTACGAGGTCGGCTCGACCGACGACCCGGACTGGGCCGAGAACGACCCCGGGACCAAGGGCTGAGCATGACCGGTCGCGGCACGCCCGGGCGCCGGGCCGAGGTTCTCGACGCGCGACGCGTCGTCGTGAAGGTGGGCTCGTCGTCACTGACGACCGCCGCCGGAGGCATCGACCCGGGCCGGGTGCGTGAGCTCGTCCAGTCCCTGGCTGCGCTGCGGGACCGGGGCGCCGAAGTGGTGCTGGTCTCCTCCGGCGCCATCGCCGCCGGCCTGGCCCCCCTCGGGCTGTCGCGGCGCCCCAGGTCG
>JAOPYB010000353.1 GCA_025964835.1 Nocardioides sp.
CCGTGCAGCTCGGCGAGCAGGACGGCGCCGGGGAGGTCGAGCCGGGTGCGGCGGAGCCTGGCAGCGGACAGGTCGACCCCGTCGAGGGTGGCGCCCCGCAGGTCGGCGCCGCCGAGGTTGGTGTCCCGCAGGGTCGCGCCCGAGAGCTGGGCTCCCCGCAGCGAGGTCCCGCTGAGGTCGGCGAGCGACAGGTCGGCCTCGCGCAGGTCGACCCCGCCCAGGTCCAGCTTCGACAGGTTGGCGCCGCGCATCGTCACGCCGCGCCACTGACCGCCCACGACCTTGATCGGGCGCAGCGTGCACTCGGCGAACGTCGAGCCGATCAGCTTGCAGCCCTCGAACGTCGCGTCGAAGAAGCTCACTCGGCGGAAGTCGCAGGCCACGAATGCCGAGCTGCGGTGCACCGAGGCGTTGAGGCGCCCGCCGTGGAAGGTGCAGCTCTCGAAGAGCGCCCCCGCCGTGGTCACCTCGGTGAGGTCCATGTCCGTGAACGTGCAGTCGACGAACGTCGTGGCGCCCAGGTTGTCGGCGTACCAGTCCTCGTCGTGGAACGCCTGTCCCGCGGTCGAGCCGTCGGCCGCTCCCCGCCCGGCGGCGTCAGACATCGAACGAGCCGCCGCTGCGCCAGTAGACGGCGTTCTCGCGGGTGAGGAACTGGCCCTCGACGAGGTAGCGGCGCAGCGCGGCGTAGTCGGGGTGAACCCGCATCAGGATCTCGTTGACCTCCGACTCCGGGTAGTGGCGGCCGGGGTCGAAGGACTGGGCGAGATGGTCGAGGACGACGTTCAGCTTCGACTGCTTGGAGGGAATCGTGTGCAGCCGGCCGTCCGCGGACATGAAGTTGCGGAGCACTCGCTGGTTCATCGCAGACATGCTCACTCCTCCGGGGTCAGGGCCAGCAGCTCGCGCGGCCTCGTGGCGGTGTCGAGGCCACCGCCGACCGTGCGCCGCTCGAAGTGCAGGTGGCAGCCGTCCGGGGCGCCGTTGTCGGAGGCCTTCGCGATCAGCATGCCGGGCGTGATCCGGTCGCCCTCCTCGACGAACACCTTGCGGGTGTGGCCGATCACGAGGTCGTAGCCGATCCGGTAGTTGCGGATCAGCAGCGGGTTGTCGCCGTACGCCGGCCCCAGCGAGTCGTTGGACACCACCCAGCCCAGGCGCGGGCTGTAGAGCCTGGTCCCGCACCTCATCGCGATGTCGATGCCGTGATGGAAGCCGTGCTCGTGCCGGCAGCGCGGGTCGGGGGAGTAGTACGGCGCCCGCGTGCAGCCGAAGGGGACCATGATCCGGTGTGCGCCGGCGTACCACGGGGACGTGTAGTGGGTCTTGTCCTTGATGTAGAACCGCCAGCGCGGGTCGGCGCCCGCCGCCGCGGGCAGCAGCCCCACGAGGGCGACGGTGAGAATCAGGACGAGCAGGCGCTTCATGGGCACCACGCTAGACGGCCCCGGCCGCAAGCAGCCGCTCACACTCCGCGATGAGGCGCTGGCGACGGCGTCGGGAGCGCGTCAGGTGCTGGTCGTGAGAGGAAGGTTCCGCAATTGGAGTCGTGCTCCTTGGAAAAGGATCCACGTCTCGAAGAAGAGTCACCAACGAAGGGAACTGACATGAGGATTCTCGGGACCCTCACTCGGCTCATCATGCTGCTCGCCCTGGTCGCGACCGGCGCAATGATGACGCAGAGCAATCCACCCCTCACGGTTCGGCTGGCCGAATGCCAGGAGCACCGGAACTTGGATCGTTTCGAGCTGCAGTTGCGGTGCGAAGGCAGCTGGAGCGGCAACACAGGTGGCGCGTCGGTTGCTACGCCCTTGAGTGGGCTCGCGCGGGGCGGCCGGCTATGCCACTAAGTACAAGCGGCGGTTCGACAGGTGCCCGCCTGGGATGCGGCGCTGCCTGTGACCTCTCGTAGCGGAATCAACGTGGCCTGGATGGACGAACAGAACACCTACGCCGAGTCAATCCGCAAGAGAACTTGGAACGCCCTCGTCGAGCGTGAGGACTGGCGCACCTGGCTGTCGGTGAACATCGATATGGATTCGATGTTCAGTGCCGTGTACTTCGAAGACAGGCCCAAGGAAAGGTTGGTCTGTCGGGGCCGGAAGGTGTCCTACTACGTGCCCATGGCTCACGTGCACGCTGCGCACGGGATGAAGACATTGCCCCGACTTATGGGAGAGATCTTCCGCTGGTGGCGTCCTGCCTCGGAGCTGACCACTACGTCGTCGCGAAGCTCGATCGGTGGAAGCCCTTCACGGCGGCGACTAGGGTCGGGGCTGCTTCGCCTGCGGACGAGTTCTGTGGACTGATCGACGCCGTCGTCGCGATCATCGGCGTCGCAGACCCGCCGGCTGAGGTGACTCGTCCCCCGGCTGACCCAGAGCTCTGGGACAACATCGCCGGGCTGGTTGAGGGGGCTGTGTGGGACAAGGTGCCAGCCGCCGTGGTCACGTTCGCCGAGGACTGGTTCCGCAGGCTCGCCGGCAATCCTCCGAACCCCCAGGGCGGCAAGTTGTACGGGCGTGGCCTGTTTGCGACGGTGCTTCGGCCAGGAAGTGCTCTCTCGGATCCGACGTCAGCGAGCAAGAGGGCTGGCGCGATCTGGGGCAGGGGCTCGCCAAGGCAATCGGCAATGGCTATCGCCACGCTCTCCATGATCGAGCCGACGCAGAGCGGCTCGCATGGGGTGTCATAGGTCTCGGGAGTCTCCTGATCAGCGAGGCACGTCGAACCTACGGAGACCCAGGCGGGCAGCAGTCCAAGAGTCTCTGACACTCTGCGATCAGCCGGCGACGCAGAGGCTGACCGCGCTCCATGAAGTCACGTTGAGCATCGGCGTACTCCTGCTTGCCAGCGGCTGTCTCGACGGTGATGGGTTCGTATCCCAAGTCGCGGAGGTCGTACGGCGCCGCGCGCATGTCGAGCTCGCGGATGTCCCGCGCCAGCTCGAAGCAGTCGGCGACCAGGTCCGAGCCGACCATGGGGGTCAGCCGGAACGCGTGCTTGTAGAGGTCCATCCCCGCGTGCAGGCAGGCCGGCTGCTCGAAGTCCGGGCGGTCGGCACTGGTCGGTGCCAGCACGTTGAGCGGGCGCGCGGGCTCGGTGAAGAACCGGAAGGCGTCGAAGTGCGAGCAGCCGATCCGGTGCGACTCGACGACCTCGTCGGTGCCCGCGGCCCCGAGGCGCAGCGGCCAGTCGGCGTGCCGGGTCTGCTCCTCGCTCATCCGGTAGACCATCG
>JAOPYB010000357.1 GCA_025964835.1 Nocardioides sp.
AGCCCGCGCCCGGGTCGAGGAACGGGTAGATCAGCACGACCGCGCCGAACCGGCCCGGGTGCCGCAGGGCGGCGACGAGGGCCAGGTTGCCGCCGGCACTGTCGCCGTGGGCGTACGTCGGCCCGCCGCGCGCCACGTCCGGCTCGCGGTCGAGCCAGGCGAGGACCGTGTCGACGTCGTCGGGTGCGGCCGGGAACGGGTCCTCGGGTGGGCGGCGGTAGTCGACGCTCAGCACGGTGAGGCCGGTGCGGTTGGCGAGCCGGCGGGCGGGTGCGTCGTGCACGTCGATGTCGTGGAAGACGAAGCCGCCACCGTGCAGGTGCACGACGAGCCCGGGTGTCGCGCCCACCGGCACGTAGAGGCGGCACGGCACCCCGTCGGCATCGACGTCGCGCACCTCGGCGACGTCCTCGCGGGGCTCCGCCAGGGCCTCCGCCCGGGCCTCGCGGCGGGCGGCCGCGACGTCGTACCCCTCGGTCCAGGTCGGCACGTCGGCGGCGGCGAGGTCGACGGCCCTCCGGGCCTCCGGGAAGAGCACCATCGGCCCGGACCTCAGCGCTGCATGAGCGCGTCGAGCCCGACGGCGATCGCAGCGGCCACCCGGAAGTCGACCCGCTCGTCCGGCACGTGCACGGTGTACTTGTCGCGGATGGAGCCCTGGCGCTCGACACCCAGCAGGGGCTGGCCCTCGGGGGTCACGAAGTCGAAGTGGATCGGCAGGAACGGGATCTCGGTGAAGCGCCGCAGGATCGCGACCAGCTGGCTGCGCTCCTGACCGGTGCCGGTGTAACCGGGACCCTCGACGTGGAAGGTCGAGCGCAGGAGGCTCGCGCCGAAGTCCTTCTTGAAGAAGCCGATCTGCTGGCCGTTCTCGTCGGTGATGTCGTAGCCGGAGTTGAGGTCCATCACCTTGCGCGCCTTGAAGCCGAAGACAGGACGCGACTTGGTGTCGTCGCTGTAGAACGTGACCTGCTCCTTGAGCGCGAGCTTCTTCTGCTCGGCCAGGCCCATCAGCTGGCCGAAGCTGCCGTCCGGGTTGGCCGCGTAGATCTCGTAGCGGTTGGTCATCATCGCGAACTTCTGCTTGACGTAGAACGTGGGCAGGTACATGGCGGCGGTCATGTCGCGAACCCTATCGACCCTCGCTACTCGTGGCAGCGCTGGAACGGGGCCGAGCTCCCGCTGAAGAGGGCCACGTTGCCGCCGAAGAGCGGTAGGCAGGACTGGAGCGTCAGCTCACGACGGGTCGTCCCGTCGTCGAATCCGTTGCCGAAGCACCAGTCGTAGTAGACGTACACCTCCGGGGTGAAGTCGTCGGCGTGCAGGCGCAGGGTGATGGCCGTGTCGCCGTACATGTCGTGGAGGCAGCTCTGCGGGCTGTCCGGTCCTCCTCCCTCGGGGGCGCTCCTGATCGCGTCGAGCAGAGCCGATGCTGGCTGTCGGGCGAGAAGCCGCGAGCCCATCAATGCGGGCTGGCCTGGCGGAACCGAACGGGTGTACTGGCACACCGAGGTCGACTCCACGTCGTCGACGGACGCCAGGTCGAAGGACTCGGGGCGCACGAACTTCGCGGCCTGCACGGGTGAGGAGGCGTCGCGGCCGTTCTGGTCGGTCTCGAAGGCCCGGGCCGAGTCCAGGATGCGGTCGGCCAGCGCCACCGTCCCCGTCGACGAGCAGCGAGACCTTGACGTCTCCGATCACTCGCGACGTCAGCGTCCAGTCCTGGAAGTGCGCGATGTCCCTCTCCGACGCACCGTTCGTGCTCGCACCGAAGGAGACGTGGGGAGCCCAGGAGAGCGCGGGAGCCGGCCCGAACTCCTCGGGGTGGTGGTCGGGACTGCCACCGGCGCAGCCGACACTCGCGATCGCCAGGTTCGTCGAGTCCTGCGCGACGTACGGCGCCCGCTCGACATCGACGCTCGAGTCGTACCTGCACCAGGGCAGCATCGGCTCGACGCCGTAGTCCCAGCTGTCTGGGACCTGGACCGCGACGTTCCTCCACGAGACCCATCGCCGGCCCGGCTCAGGCGCAGGCAGGCGGCCGGAGCTGTCCTGGTTCGGATCCGACGTCGAGGTCGGGGGTGCGCTCGAGCCACTGGCCGCCGGGAGCTCCGACTGGCCGTCCCCCGAGGTCATCGCGAGCACGCTCGTGCCGCCGACGACGCCCAGGACCGCGACGACCACGGCGGCTGAGATCGAGGCGTTGACGATGCTGCGGCGGACATACGCCTCGAGGGTGTCGCTTCGGGCCAGCTCGGCCCAGCGCGGGTAGGCCCGGGAGAGCGCCTCCTGGACGAGGTCGCTGGCGTCCGAGGCGAAGCCCGTGACGAGGTAGGCGAAGCGCTGGAGCGCGGGCGGTGACCCAGTCGCCGAAGTCGCGCGTGTCCGCACCCGTCACCGGCGGCACCTCCTGCGTCATCATCACATTCCCTCTACGCGGGGGACGCAAGATTCGTTGCAGGGATTCCTGAGCCCACCCGCAGCGACCACTTCGGGGCCCGTGTTGGGCAGGGGGTGGGCTGGGCGTGCCGATGTCCCCGCCGTGGTGCCTGGTGGCGGGGTTCCGGGGCGGTCAGGCTCTTCGGGTGTGTTCGGCCGGTGTCTGGTGGTGGTGGGTCCAGAGGTCGGCGCCGAGGTCGAGGGTGCCGTGGTGGGTGCGGAGGTAGTGGTAGCCGTGCGGGCTGGCCCACAGGTA
>JAOPYB010000384.1 GCA_025964835.1 Nocardioides sp.
GCTGGCCGTAGCGCACGTGCACGCTGACCTCGGCCACGTTGGGGGACACGAAGCAGCTGTGCACGCCGAGCACCACCGGGCGCACCGGCTGCACCCGGCTCACGCCGGGGCGGTGCCCGCCGGCCCGCGCGACGAGCTGAGCTCGCCGCTCGAGGTCGACGTACACCTCGCGCGTGGACCAGCGCAGCAGCTGCGAGACCGGGCGGTCACCGCCGACGATCTCGACCGCTGCCTGGGCGTAGCGCCACGCCCAGCCCTCGACGTGGCGGCGCAGGCGCAGGTCGATCGGGATGACGTCGGCGGCAGGCGACGCGCTGACCTCGCGGAGCGCCGGCGGGTCGTGGCGCGGCTGCAGGTCGAGCGCGAGCGTGCCCTGCACGCTGCCGACCGGGACGGGCACCCGTAGGGGGACGACCTTCTCGTCGAACGGGGACATGGTGGCTCCTCTCGGTGCCTCAGCGGCGCGGCAGGCGCAGTCGCTGGTCGGGGTGGATGACGTCGGGATCCGATCCGATGACGTCGCGGTTGAGGTCGTAGATGCGGGGCCAGGCCGCGCCGTCGCCGAGCGCCTGCTCCGCGAGGCGCCACAACGTGTCCCCGGTGCGGACGACGACCACCGGGTTCCCCCGAAGCCGGGAGTCGTGGAGCGAGAGACCCCGCGCGAGGTGAGCTCCGCCCGGGATCGCGCCACTCGCTCGGTCGGGCATCGGGAGACCGCTGATCGACGCGGCGGGAGCCCCGGTGCGGCGCTGGTGGAGCTCGCCGGGGGTGGCGAGCGCGGGTGCGGCGAGGCCCCCGGTCAGCGCGACGCCGCAGGCCGCGAGGACGGCCCGGCGCACGACGGCGGGTACGCCGGGGAGCGCGGCGTGCGGTCGCCCGCGGACCGCCTCAAGGGTCACGACGGTGATGACCGACCACAACCAGCAGGCCCCGGCGAGGGCGACGGCGGAGCACAGCCAGACGAGCAGGCGCTCGAAGGGCTGGTCGGCGAGGCCCGCACCGGTCAAGGCGTCGCGGGCTTCCGCGAGGTCGGGTAGCAGCCAGGTGGAGAGCGCGAGCAGGGCGGTGGTGACCGAGGCCCAGACGGCGGTGCAGCGCGACAGCGGCGCTCGTACGTGGTCGTTCATCCGAGATCCTTGCGTTTGCTTCTGTTTGCTTTAGTCTTCGACTTTTTACATTCCGCGTCAAGGTCGAGTGCACAGGTGGTGGCTCTCCAGCGCGCGTGGCAGGGTCGGACACATGACGCACCACTCGGGGGCGGGCCGATGAGCTGGGAGGAGGAGCTCTTCGCGCTGTTCGACGACCTTGAGCAGCAGGCGGAGGCGCTCTACGACGCCGAGCGCGACGCCGAGCTGGCCGACCGGAGCCGCGCGGAGTACCACCACGTGAGCCTGGCCAGTCGGCTGATGGCCTCCGTCGGGCAGGAGGTCACGCTCGACCTGCTCGGGGTCGGCGTCGTCGCCGGCACCCTGGAGCGGGTCGGCAGCGGCTGGTGCCTGCTCCGCGGCCCGGCCCAGGACTGGGTCGTCCGGGCGGCGGCCGTCGCGGCGCTGCACGGTGCCTCGGACCGGTCGGTGCCCGAGGTCGCGTGGTCGCCGCTGACGAAGCTCGGGCTGGGGTCCGCGCTGCGTCGGGTCGCGGACGCGGGGGAGCGGTGCGTGCTGCACCTCGTCGACGGCGGGCGCCACGACGTGGTGCTGCGGCGGGTGGGCGCCGACTTCGTCGAGGCGCGCGTCGGTGCGGACCGCACCGTGCTGGTCGCCTTCGAGGCGCTCGCGGCGGTGCAGAGCCGCGACTAGGTGGAGTCGGCGTCGTAGGGCGGGATCTCGCCGTCGTCGAGCGGGCCGAGCCCCCGACGCCTCGGCCGCGTCGCCTCCTGCTCGGCGTCCTCCATCGCCTCGGCGATGTGCTTCTTCACGATCGTGCGCGGGTCGAGGTCACGCAGCTCGAGGTCGGCGTACTCGGGACCGAGCTCGGCCCGGAGCTCGTCGCGGGCCGAGTTGGCGAAGCCCCGCGCCTTGCGCATCATCTGGCCGGCCTGCCGGGCCAGGTCGGGCAGCCGGTCGGGGCCGAACACGAGCACCGCGACGAACGCGATGACCGCGAACTCCGGCAGCCCGACCCCGAACACGTGTCAGAACCTGCTGGACGGTGTGAGACCCAGCTGCATGCCCGCGAGCCCGCGGCCGCGACCAGTCAGGTGGGAGGCGATGTTGGTCAGCTCCACGGCGGCCGGGGCCGTCGGGTCGGCGTCGACGATCGGCTTGCCGACGTCACCGCCCTCACGCAGCGAGGTGTCGAGGGGAATCCGCCCGAGCACCGGCACGTCGTAGCCGAAGCGCTGGGAGAGCGTCGCCGCCACCCGGTCGCCGCCGCCGGAGCCGAAGATCTCCAGCTTGTGCTCGGTGCCGCAGTGCGGGCAGGGGAGGAAGCTCATGTTCTCGACGACGCCCACGACCCGCTGGTGCATCATGGAGGCCATCGTGCCGGCCCGCTCGGCCACCTCGGCGGCGGCCTCCTGGGGCGTGGTCACGACGACGACCTCGGCGCCGGGCAGGTGCTGCCCCAGCGAGATGGCCACGTCACCGGTGCCCGGGGGGAGGTCGAGCAGCAGCACGTCCAGGTCGCCCCAGTAGACGTCCGAGAGCATCTGCACGAGTGCGCGGTCCAGCATCGGGCCGCGCCAGGCGACGACCTGGTCGCGGCGGGGCTTGAGCATTCCGATCGAGATGACCGAGACGCCGGTGGAGGTCGGGACCGGCATGATCAGGTCCTCGACCTGGGTCGGCCGGTGGTCGGCCACGCCGAGCATCGCCGGGACCGAGTGGCCGTAGATGTCGGCGTCGACGATGCCGACCTTGAGGCCCTGCTTGGCCATCGCCAGGGCGAGGTTCACGGTGACCGAGGACTTGCCGACACCGCCCTTGCCACTGGCGATAGCGAAGACCTTGGTCAGCGAGCCGGGCTGGGCGAACGGGATCTCGCGCTGGGCCTGGCCACCGCGCAGCACCTCCTGGAGGCCGGCGCGCTGCTCGGCGCTCATCACGCCGAGGGTGAGGTCGACCCCGCTCACGCCGGGGACTGCGGTCACGGCTGCGGTCACGTCGCGGGTGATGGTGTCCTTGAGGGGGCAGCCCGCGACGGTGAGCAGCACGTGGACCCGCACCTGTCCCGCCTCGTCGATCTCGACTGAGTCGACCATCCCGATCTCGGTGATGGGTCGCTTGATCTCGGGGTCGTTGACGGTCGCGAGAGCCGCCTGGAGCTGGTCGATGGAGGGGGTACTCATGATGTCGCAAGTCTAGGCGGTGCCCCCGGGGCGGAGCGCAGGGCGTCGGCCATCGGCTCCGGGGGGGGCCGTGAAGGTCAGCTCCGCGGAGCGCGCCGGCCGCATGGCTGGCGAGGGCCGCAGGCGATCGGTCGGGAATGTGCGGTCGCGGTGCGCGGCTGCCACCCGTCCTCGCCCCGGCGTGCTCATTCGTCGGACGGGTCGGTGCGGGCCCTGTCCTCCAGCTCGCCGAGCAGCGAGCGCAGCTCGGAGCGCAGGAAGTCGCGGGTGGCGACCTCCCCGACGGCCATCCGGAGCGAGGCCACCTCACGAGCGAGGAACTCCATGTCGGCGTGGGCGCGCGCGTTGGCCTGGCGATCCTGCTCCCCGACGACCTTGTCCCGGGTCTCCTGCCGGTTCTGCGCGAGCAGGATCAGCGGAGCGGCGTACGACGCCTGGAGGCTGAGCATCAGGGTCAGGAAGATGAACGGGTAGTCGTCGAAGCGCCAGGAGTCGGGCGCCGAGAAGTTCCACCCGACCCACACGACGACGAACAGCGTCATGTAGATCAGGAACCGGGCGGTGCCCATGAAGCGCGCGAACTGCTCGGCGAAGATGCCGAACGTGTCGGAGTCGTACGCCGGGCGCCGCACGATCATCCGTCGGGTGTCCGCGGGCGTGTCCAGCCGGGAGCCGGGCCGGGAGAGCGGGCGTCGTGCCTCAGCCACGCCGCATCACTCCCGCGTGGGGGTTCTGCGAGCGGACGGCGGCGTCCCTCCAACCGTCCGGGAGCATGTGGTCGAGCAGGTCGTCGACGGTGACCGCCCCGAGCAGGCGGCCCTCGTCGTCGACGACCGGGGCGGCGACCAGGTTGTACGTCGCGATGTGGGCGGCCACCTGGTCGATGCTGGCGTCGAGCCGCAGCGAGTCGATGGAGGAGTCCAGCGCCGCCGCGACGAGCGTCGAGGGCGGCTCACGCAGCAGCCGCTGGATGTGGGCGACGCCGAGCAGCCTGCCCGTCGGGGTCTCCAGGGGCGGCCTGCAGATGAACACCATGGCGGCCAGTGACACCGGGAGGTCGGGGTTGCGGACGTGGGCCAGGGCGTCCGCCACCGTGGAGTCCGGCGCCAGGATCACCGGCTCCGGGGTCATCATCGCGCCGGCGGTGTTCTCGACGTACGACATCAGCCGCCGCACGTCCTCGGCCTCCTCGGGTTCCATCAGCCCCAGCAGCATCGCGGCCGTCTCCGGGGGGAGGTCGGCGATCAGGTCGGCGGCGTCGTCGGGGGACATCTCCTCGAGGATGTCGGCCGCCCGCTCGGAGTCGAGACGCTCGAGGATCTCGACCTGGTCCTCCTCGGGCAGCTCTTCGAGGACGTCGGCGAGGCGCTCGTCGTCCATCGCGGCCACGACGGCACTACGCCGCTCGGCGGGGAGGTCGTGGATGACGTTGGCCGCGTCGGCGGCCCGCATCTCGTTGAGGGCGGCGATCAGGTGGGTGGCGCCCTGCGCGTCCTCGCGACGGGTCAGGCCCTGCACGTCGCGCCACTCGACGACGTGCGTCTGGCCCTTGCGCCGGAAGGTCTTGGAGGGCTCCTGCACGGCGACCCGGCTGAGCACCCAGTCGCGGGTGCGGGCCTGCTCCATGCCGACGTCGTAGACGGTGCCGGTGACGCCGTTGCTCGAGATCGTGACCTGCCGGTCCAGCATCTGCCCGATCACGAGGGTCTCGGTGGAGCGCTGCTCGAAGCGGCGCATGTTGAGCAGGCCGGTGGTGTAGACCTGTCCGCTGTCGATGTTGGTGACGCGGGTCATCGGCACGAAGATCCGGCGCCTGCCGAAGACCTCGGCGACCATGCCGAGCACGCGCGGCTGGCTGCCCTCGGACCGCAGCGCCACGACGAGGTCCCGCACCTTGCCGACCTGGTCGCCCTGGGGGTCGAAGATCGGCAGCCCGACCAGTCGGGCCGCGTAGACGCGGG
>JAOPYB010000406.1 GCA_025964835.1 Nocardioides sp.
GCCGTCATGGTCATGGCGGACCTCGCCCGCAGCTTCGAGCGGCACCTGGAGATGGACTGGATGGCGGTGACGTCGTACGGCTCGGGGACGAAGTCGAGCGGCGTCGTGCGGATCCTCAAGGACCTCGACACCGACATCTCCGGGCGGCACGTGGTCATCGTCGACGAGATCATCGACACCGGCCTGACGCTCTCCTGGCTGACCTCGAACCTGAGCTCACGGAGCCCGGCCAGCGTCGAGATCTGCACCCTGCTGCGCAAGCCCGAGGCCCTGCAGATGCCGGTCGACGTCAAGTACGTCGGGTGGGACATCCCCAACGAGTTCGTCGTCGGCTACGGCCTCGACTACCGGGAGAAGTACCGCAACCTGCGCGACATCGGCACCCTCGCGCCGCACGTCTACTCGTGATCTAGGTAGCGGCCGACCACGTCCCACGGCGGGTGCTGCTGCCAGAATGGTCGTTGCTGGCGCCGTGTACCGTCGTCAGTTCAGATGAGCGTCCTCCAGGCCCAGGCCGGATGGGCGGAACAAGACGCGTCGAGAGAAGCCTGTGAAGCGCATATTCAAGGGTCCGTGGATCTGGATCGTCGTCGCCGTGGTCGGCGTGCTCCTCGCCCTCCAGTACCTCGCCCCCAACGGTGGGTACGACGAGGTCGAGACCTCCGAGATGAACTCCTACATCGCCAAGGGCGAGGTCAGCGAGATCACCTTCGTCGACGGTGACCAGGAGGTCAAGGCCACGCTGGACGACGGGGTCGACCGCTCCGGCGGGCTCAAGATCTCGACGCACTGGGTCACCGGCCAGCAGACCGACATGATCAAGGCCGTCGACGCGCAGATCGCCAAGGGCACGATCGAGAAGGAGAACTCGGAGAACCCCACCCCCAGCCTGCTCGGCACGATCCTCGGTGCGGTCCTCCCGTTCGCGCTGATCATCCTGGTCTTCCTGTTCCTCATGAACCAGGTCCAGGGCGGGGGCGGTCGCGGCGTCATGCAGTTCGGCAAGTCCAAGGCCAAGCTCATCTCCAAGGACATGCCCAAGACCACGTTCGCCGACGTCGCCGGCTGCAACGAGGCCATCGAGGAGCTCGGCGAGATCAAGGAGTTCCTCCAGGAGCCCGCCAAGTTCCAGGCCGTCGGCGCCAAGATCCCCAAGGGCGTGCTCCTCTACGGCCCGCCCGGCACCGGCAAGACCCTGCTGGCCCGCGCGGTCGCGGGCGAGGCCGGCGTGCCCTTCTACTCGATCTCCGGATCCGACTTCGTCGAGATGTTCGTCGGCGTCGGTGCCTCCCGCGTCCGTGACCTGTTCGAGCAGGCCAAGGAGAACGCCCCCGCCATCGTCTTCATCGACGAGATCGACGCCGTCGGCCGGCACCGCGGCGCCGGCATGGGCGGCGGCCACGACGAGCGCGAGCAGACCCTCAACCAGCTGCTCGTCGAGATGGACGGCTTCGACGTCCGCGGTGGCGTGATCCTGATCGCGGCCACCAACCGGCCCGACGTCCTCGACCCCGCGCTGCTGCGCCCGGGTCGCTTCGACCGGCAGATCGGCGTCGACGCGCCCGACCTGGCCGGCCGCCACAAGATCCTGCAGGTCCACTCGCGCGGCAAGCCGATGGCCCCGGACATCGACCTGCTCTCGATCGCGCGCCGTACGCCCGGCTTCACGGGTGCGGACCTGGCGAACGTGCTCAACGAGGCCGCGCTGCTGACCGCCCGCAACAACCAGAAGATGGTCAGCAACGGGGCGCTCGACGAGGCGATCGACCGTGTGATCGCGGGGCCGCAGCGCAGCTCGCGCCTGATGAGCGAGAAGGAGAAGCTCATCACGGCCTACCACGAGGGCGGCCACGCACTCGTCGCCGCGGCGCTGCCCGGCACCGACCCGGTGCACAAGATCACGATCCTGCCCCGCGGCCGCGCCCTCGGCTACACGATGGTGCTGCCCGACGAGGACAAGTACTCCCAGACCCGCTCCGAGATGCTCGACCAGCTGGCCTACATGCTCGGTGGCCGGGCCGCCGAGGAGATGGTCTTCCACGACCCGACCACGGGCGCCGGGAACGACATCGAGAAGGCCACGACCCTGGCCCGGGCGATGGTCACCCAGTACGGCATGACCGAGAAGCTCGGTGCGATCAAGCTCGGCGAGACCCAGGGCGAGCCGTTCCTGGGTCGCGACATGGGCCACCAGCGCAACTACTCCGAGGACGTCGCCGCGATCATCGACGACGAGACGAAGAAGTTCCTGGCGACGGCGCACCAGGAGGCCTTCGACATCCTCGAGGAGAACCGCGACGTCCTCGACGCCCTGGTGCTCGCCCTGCTCGACAAGGAGACGCTCGACAAGGCCGAGGTGGCCGAGGTCTTCGTGCCGCTGCGCCGTCGTCCGGCCCGGCCGGCCTGGACCGGCTCGCCCGAGCGCAACCCGTCGGAGATCCCCCCGATCGAGATCCCCCAGGAGATCCGCGACCGGGTGGCCGCCAACGGCGCGGTCCCGCCTGCCGAGGAGCAGGGCGCGGTCATCATCACCCCGCCGGGCCCCGGTGGGGACGTCCACGGCGACCCGGGTGTCGGCTCCGGCCAGCCCGGGTCGGGCCTGCCGCCGCGATGACGGACCCGATCGGGCTGGCCGAGCGGTCCCCGGGCGAGGTGCCCGACTTCGACCACCCACGGGCCGAGGCGGCCGTGCGCGAGCTGCTCGCGGCGATCGGCGAGGACCCGGAGCGTGAGGGCCTGCGGGAGACGCCGGCGCGGGTCGCGCGGGCGTACGCCGAGCTGACCGCCGGTCTGCGGATGACACCCGAGGACGTGCTCACCACCACGTTCGACATCGGCCACGACGAGATGGTGCTGGTCCGCGACATCGAGCTGTGGTCGATGTGTGAGCACCACCTGGTCCCGTTCACCGGGGTGGCGCACGTCGGCTACATCCCGGCCGAGAGCGGCAAGATCACCGGGCTGTCCAAGCTCGCCCGCCTCGTCGACGTCTACGCCAAGCGGCCCCAGGTCCAGGAGCGCCTCACCACCCAGGTGGCCGATGCACTGATGAGGCTCCTCGACGCCCGCGGTGTGATCGTCGTGATCGAGGCCGAGCACCTCTGCATGACGATGCGCGGCGTCCGCAAGGCCGGCGCCCGCACGATCACCTCCGCCGTGCGCGGCATCATGCACAACGCCGCCACGCGCTCCGAGGCGATGGCGCTGATCAGCAGCAACCGCACGCACCGCTGACCGCCCCCGGCCGCGGGCTGGCGGGGCCGCTAGCCTCGGTGCCCATGACGACGAGCGCGCTCCCGCAGCTGATGGGCGTCGTGAACGTCACCCCCGACTCGTTCTCGGACGGGGGCCGCTGGTTCGAGCCCGGTGCCGCGATCGCGCACGGCCGGGACCTCATTGCCGACGGCGCCGACATCCTCGACATCGGCGGTGAGTCCACCCGGCCGGGGGCGACCCGTCCCGTCGTGGGTGAGGAGCTCGACCGGGTGATCCCGGTGATCACGGCGTTGGCCGCGGACGGTGCGACGGTCTCGGTCGACACGATGCGCGCCGAGGTCGCCGAGGCCGCGCTGGCGGCGGGCGCCACGATGGTCAACGACGTCTCGGGCGGCCTGGCCGACCCCCGGATCCTCGAGGTCGTGGCGGCCGCGGGGGCGCCGTACGTCGCGATGCACTGGCGGGCGCACGCCGACCACATGCGGGACTTCGCGGTGTACGACGGACCCGGCGGCGTGGCCGGGACGGTTCGCGACGAGCTGTCGGAGAGGGTGGAGGCGATGCTCGCCGCGGGCCTCGCCCGCGACCGGATCATCCTCGACCCGGGTCTCGGGTTCGCCAAGCACGGCGACCACAACTGGCAGCTGCTGCGCGATCTCGGACCGTTGCAGGCGCTGGGCTTCCCCCTGCTGGTGGGTGCGAGCCGCAAGTCCTTCCTCGGTAGGCTGCTGGCGGATGCCCACGGCACGGCCCGTACGGTCGGCGAACGCGAGCACGCCAACACCGCTCTCACCGTCCACCTCGCCCGGCAGGGCGTGTGGGGCCTGCGGGTGCACGACGTACGTGCCGCGCGGGACGCCCTCCGGGTGGTCGAGCGGCTGAACGGGGAGGAGCACGGATCATGACCGACGAGCTCGCCGTCACCGGCATCGAGTGCTTCGGCCACCACGGGGTCTTCGAGTTCGAGCGCCGTGAGGGTCAGACCTTCGTCATCGATCTCCTGCTCGGCCTCGACACCGGCCCCGCTGCGGCCTCCGACGACTTGCGCGACACGGTCGACTACGGAAGTCTCGTGGCCTCGGTGCAAGCCGCCGTGGAGAAAGATCCGGTCGACCTGATCGAGACCCTTGCCCAGCGGATCGCGGACGT
>JAOPYB010000422.1 GCA_025964835.1 Nocardioides sp.
GAGGGCTGCTCGCCCGAGTGCGCGGGTAGACCGCTGGAGACTGTCGGTAACGGCAGCCGTAGATGGATGGTCGCCCCCCGGCTCGCCGGGGACAGAACCCGGCCTACAGGCCAGCCCATTCGCCACACGCCTCGGTTTCACTCCTACGGATGAGCCGCGGGACAACCCTGATGACTACCGTCGAGTGCGCGACGTCAAGCCTCGGGGTCGCCAGAGGTGCGCATTCAAGGAGCGTTGCATGGGAGACACAGGTGGGGTCGAACTGCAGGCGGACCAGGCGCTGGTCCACCAGTTCATTCGCGTCATGGGCCGTCGGCCGGGTCCGGAGGAGCTCGTCCGCTACCGGCAGGCTCACAACGGCCTCGCTCTTCGTCTCCCCGGTCGGTTTCGCCATCGCGCAGCGCGGCTGATCGTCAGGCTCTGACGCAGCTGCGCCACGCAGCCCGCGTGGTCAGCTCCCGTCGACCGAACCGTCCGGCTCGCCCACCCGGATCTCGTGCCCGGAGCGGATCTGGTGGGCTGTCTCCGCGAGCCACTCCTCGTTGACGGCCCTGATCCCGCGGCTGGACAGCTGGACACGCAGGAACTCGTCGACGTCGATGCCGGCGTCGTTGGTGTACGTCGTCGCTGTGGCGTCGATCGCCTCCTGGGCGACGTCCTCGACCCGGGCACCCAGCTCACCATCGACCTCAGGTTCCATCTCGAACTCCATGATCGGCACGCTACCCGTGACCGGGAGGCGCGACCAGCATGCTCGGGCACATGTGGCCGCCGCACGGACCGGAGTGACTGCGCCGGGGTCTGGTGGGATGCGAGGCGGCGCTACCGAACAGACCTTCGAGGGCCTGGACGCACTTCTCGAGATCGCCCCTCCACACACGGTCCGCGCTCCGCAAGCTCTGTCGGTAGCGGGAGCCGCAGATGGTCGCCTTTCGCTCGCAGGGGACAGAACCCGGCCTCAAGGCAGCTCATTTGCCTCGCTCGCGGGTGGCTTGCCGACTGAGCAAAGTGGGTCTACAAAAGGTCCATCGCCTTCGTCTCGGGGGGCGGACATGAAGCCGTACTCCGCCCAACCGATGTCGTGCATGCAATTTCTTCTCGGCGCATCACTACTTGCGGCGACAAGCGACGACATCAGGGGAGCTCGGACCGAGATGTACGTGGGCTCGGGACCCACCTCGTGTCAGAAGATCTCGTCGATCTACGTGTACTCGCCCTCCTTCAAGGGAGCCTTCGAGTTCGGGTACGTCATGCTTCAGCAACTGCGACAACCAAACCCATGCCAAGCCCACGCTGTTCAACGTCCGCCGTACGATCCAGGGCGTCCGGACGTGCAGGTCTGGAGCGGGCGCCATCCATCTGAGCTCACCTATCAGAAGTCCCGGGTCTCGGACAAGGACCACAACACATACTGGGGCACATCGAGATCTCCTACGAGTCCGGCTGTGCGGACCTCCACCCGGAATCCCACTTCGAGGCGTGGGCCGAGGAGTACGGCGGCGAGGTCCGGACGCTCCTCGGGCGGCACGCCTGGGTGTTCTCGGCGACGAGCCCGGAGCTGAGCAATGGCGTCGAGGTGATCGTGGGCGACATCACGATTCGCGTCCTCGCGAAAAGACGCCTCTGGTCTGGACCGCCGTTTTGGTGCAGAATTTCTGGGGCACCACCGTGTTGCTGCGGAGGTGCAGTGGTTCTGTTCGGACGAGGACGGAGGCGCACGAGGTGGACAGGACAGCAGCGGGGCCGGTGCGCCTCGCGATCGTGAACGACTACGAGATCGTCGTCTCGGGGCTGGCATCGATGCTGGAGGAGCACCGCGAGCGGGTCCATGTCGTCGAGATCAACGCGCAGACGCCGGTGCTCAGCGACGTGGACGTCGTGCTGGTCGACACGTTCGGCCAGCTCCCGCGTGACGGCGAGGCACTCGCCGACCTGGTGCGGGAGTGCACGGCTCCCGTGGTGATCTTCTCCTGGGAGCTGCCCCGCGAGAGCATCGCGACCGCCCTGACCGCGGGCGCCGGTGGCTATCTCTGCAAGAGCCTGAAGGCCAAGGAGATCGTCGACGCGCTGGAGGCCATCCGCGAGGGCGAGATCATCGTCATGACCAACACCCTGTCCGACGACGACGAGCCGGTCGTCGGCGTGGACTGGCCCGGTCAGGACGAGGGCCTGTCGCCGCGCGAGTCCGAGGTGCTGGCCTTCATCACGCAGGGCCTGTCCAACGACGAGATCGCGCAGAGCACCTTCCTGAGCATCAACTCCGTGAAGACCTACATCCGCACCGCGTACCGCAAGATCGGTGTGAACCGGCGCTCGCAGGCCGTGGGCTGGGGCATGCAGCACGGCTTCGAGCCCGCCTCCATGCGGACCTACGACCCCGGCGCCGACGCCCGCCTCAACTAGGCGAGCGCGAAGGCGACCTTGCGGGTGGCGACGTCGGCCGTCACCAGCTTGACCCGGACGTCGGTGCCGAGCGGCAGGGTGGACGGGCCCGAGACCGGTGCCTCCACGGCCGGGTCCTGGATGGTGACGGTGCCCCGGCGGTCGTCGTCGTCCCGCGCGTCGACGATGACGCCCGCGAAGACGTCGCCGACCCGGTGGCTCAGCAGCCCGGCCTCGACGAGGTCGAGGACGGCGTTCTCGTACTGGTGGGCGCGGCGCGCCGAGTCCTGCAGGGCGTGCGGCAGGTCGCGGAGCTTGGCGAGCACCCACGGCGGTACATCGGTGCCCGCGCACAGGGCGACGCAGATCTCCCCGGCGTAGCGGTCGCCGAGCCGGCGCAGGGGGGCGGTGACGTGGGCGTACTCCGACGCCAGCCCGGCGTGCCGCGGGTCGGCCGGCACCTCGCCGTCGAAGGCGACGTACCCGCTGCCGCGCAGGAGCCGGGTGCAGGCCTCGATCATGGCCGCGTGCGCGGGGCGCGAGGCGTCGAGGGCGCGGATGAAGTCGGGGTAGAGCTGCTCGGCGGGCCACTCGATGCCGAGGCCGCGTGCGACCCGGTGCAGGCGCTGGACGTCGCGCGGGTCCGGCGGCGGCAGGGTGCGGAGCAGGCCGACCCGGGCGTAGACCATCAGCGAGGCGGCGGCGAAGCCGGTGAGCAGCGAGATCTGCGCGTTCCACTGCTCGGCGGGGAGCAGCTGCCGGAACTCCAGCTCCCACTGGTCGCCCTCGACGTCGATCACCTGCTCGGGCAGGGGCAGCGAGATCCCGCCGCGGGCGGCCTCGCGGGCGAGGCGGAGCTCGCCGACCTCCTTGAGGAGCATCAGGGACTCGGCGGCGGAGCCGGAGTCGACCATCTGCTGCACGCCCGCGTAGTCGAGCTTGGCCGTCGACCTGACCCGCGCCCGCTCCACCTGCACGTCGGTGCGCTCGCCGCGCTCGTCGACCTTGATCGTCCAGAGCAGGGCCGGGCGGATCTGGTCGGGCAGCAGCGACGCGGCCCCCTCCGACAGCACCGTGGGGTGCAGCGGGATGCGCGAGTCGGCCCCGTACAGCGTCTCGCCGCGCAGGTGCGCCTCGCGGTCGACCGGGCCGTCGGGCTCGACGAAAGCGGCCACGTCGGCGATCGCGTAGTGGACGACGTAGCCGCTGCCGTCCCGCTGAAGGTGCAGAGCCTGGTCGAGGTCCGTCGAGCTCGCCGGGTCGATGGTCACGAACGGCAGGTCGGTGCGGTCCAGGTCCGGGAGCCTCGGGTTCGCGGCGGCCGCTGCCGCGGCGGCCTCGACGTCGTCGGGAAACTCCGGCGAGACCCTGAGCTCGGCCTGGATCTCGGCGATCCCCGCGCGCAGGGTCTGGGCCGCGACGCCGTCGCCGGCCGTTCGGACGTGCACCACTCGGTTGCTCGGCATGCCCAGCACCCTAACCTTGCCCCGTGCTGATCGTGCTCCCCCCGAGCGAGGGCAAGACCGTGCCCGTCCGCGGCAAGCCCCTCGACCTGGCCGCCCTGAGCTTCCCGAGCCTCACCGACGCCCGCGAGCGCGTGCTCGGCGCCCTGCTCGACCTGTGTGCGGGCGACCCCGACCTCGCCGCACGCACGCTCGGCATCGGCCACACCCAGCTCGAGCTGGTGGAGCTGAACGCCCGGCTCCGCAGCGCCCCGACCGCCCGGGCGGACCGCGTCTACGCCGGGGTGCTGTACGACGCCCTCGACGTCGCCACGCTCTCCTCCGCCGCCCGTCGCCGGGCCACGACCCGGCTCACGGTCACGTCGTCGCTGTTCGGCCTGGTGCGCCCGGGCGACCGGGTGCCGGCGTACCGCCTCTCCGGCGACGCCGTCCTGCCCGGCCTCGGGCCCGTCGCGGGCGTCTGGCGCGACACCCTCGGACCGGCGTTCGCGGAGGCCAGGGGCGAGGGGCTGCTGGTCGATCTCCGCTCCACGATGTACGCCGGGTTCTGGCGGCCGCCGGCCACGCTCGCCAAGCGGGTGGCGACGGTCCGGGTGCTCCACGAGGTGAACGGCAGGCGGCAGGTGGTCAGCCACTTCAACAAGGCCACCAAGGGCCGGATCGTGCGCGCGCTCCTGGAGGACGGCGGCAACCCGGGGACCCCGGGCCGGCTCGCCGAGCTGCTCGGCACCCTCGGCTGGCAGGTCGAGGTCGGCGAGCGCACGGCGCGGGGCACCCAGCTCGACGTCGTGGTCGGCGAGGTCTGAGCTACCAGCGGACGCCGGAGGCGAACACGTCGTTGCCGGGCGGCAGCGCGTTGTACATCCGCATCGAGGCGCGCGGCTCGGTGCCGTCGCGGCCACCGAGGAAGAACGACACCACGGTCACGGACGCGGGCGACAGCTCCATCCGGAACACCGACTCCAGCGGCGCGTCCACGGCGTGCGCGACCAGCGTCTTGATCGGCGTCACGTGGCTGACCACGACCACGGTCTTGCCGGCGTGCGCGTCCAGCACCCGCTGGAGTCCGGCGAGGACCCGGCTCTCGACGGTCCGGAACGACTCGCCGCCACCGGCTCCGACGTCGAGCGAGCCGAGCCAGGCATCGAGCTCGCCCTTGAAGCGTTGGGCCACCTCGGCGAAGGTCAGGCCGTCCCAGCGGCCGAACTCCATCTCCGCGAAGCCGGGCTCGACCTCGAGGGACTTCCCGAGGACCTCGGCGACGATCTCGGCCGACTCGAGGGTGCGGCGCACGGGCGAGGCGACGACCGCGTCGACGCGCTCGGCCAGCGGCGCCAGCCAGTCGGCGGTCGCGCGGACCTGGGCCCGGCCCTCGTCGCTGAGCCCGGGGTTGGCGCTGGCGAGGCCACCGGAGAAGCGCTTCTCGGCGGTGTGGACGGTGACGCCGTGCCGGACCAGCACCAGCGTCGTCGGGACGCTCGTGCTCCCCGACCAGCCACGCGTCTGCGTCTGGATCGAGGGGGGTGCCTCGGCCGGGCTCTCGAGCTCCTCGATGAGCGAGTCGGGATCCGGCTCGGCCGGGGCGCCGGCCGTGACCCCGCTGCGGGTGCCGTCGAGCGCCTCGTTGACCAGCCGGTCGGCGTGCGAGTTCTGGCCGCGCGGCACCCAGGTGTACGTCGTGTCCGGCGGCGCCAGGCGGGTGGCCTCGGCCGCGAGCGGCAACATGCCCGGGTGCTTGATCTTCCAGCGCCCGGACATCTGCTCGACGACGAGCTTGGAGTCCATCCGGACCTCGACCTCGGCGTCCGGCACCAGCTCGGCGGCCATCCTGAGCCCCGCGATCAGCCCGGAGTACTCCGCCACGTTGTTGGTCGCGACGCCGATCGCGGACCCGTCCTCGGCGATCACCTCGCCGGTCTCGGCGTCCTTCAGGACGGCGCCATAGGCGGACGGACCGGGGTTGCCCCGCGAGGCACCGTCCGCCTCGATGACGACCCGCCGGCGTCCCTGCTCGACGTCGTCGACACTCACAGGCCGGACTCGGGCGTGCGCACCAGGATCCGCGAGCACTCCTCGCAGCGGACGACCAGGTCGGCCGGCGCCCTGCGGATCACCTCGAGCTCGGCCTTGTCGATGCTGAGCTGGCAGCCCGTGCAGCGGCCCTGGCGGAGCTCGGCCGCGCCGACCCCACGGCGGTTGCCGCGCAGCTTGTCGTAGAGCGTCAGCAGGTCCTCGGGCAGGCCCTCGACCGCGGCCTCCCGCTGCCCGACGAGTCGGCCGAGCTCGGCCTCGATGTCGCCGCCCTTCTCCTGGCGCGATGCCCGCAGGGCCGCGAGCCGCTCGTCGGCGGCCGCGATCTGGGCGGTCAGCGAGTCGAGGGTGCGCTGGGCGTCCTCGACGGTGGCCATGATCTCGAGCTCGTCGTCCTCGAGCGAGCTGATCCGGCGCTCCAGGGAGACCATCTCGTGCTGCATGCGCTCGATGTCCCTGGGGTTGCTGATCAGGCCCTGGTCGATCCGGTCCTGGTCACGCTTGCGCCGGGTCTTGACCTGCTCGACGTCGGCGTCGACCTTC
>JAOPYB010000462.1 GCA_025964835.1 Nocardioides sp.
CCCTTCGGCACGATGCCGGACGGGTTGATCTCGGCGTGCACGACGTAGTAGTGCGTCTTGATCTGGTCGAAGTCGATCGTCTCACCGAAGCCCGGCGTCTGGAACAGGTCGCGGGCGTAGCCCCACAGCGCCGGCATCTCGGTCAGCTTGTCGCGGTTGCACTTGAAGTGCCCGTGGTAGACCGCGTCGAAGCGCGCCAGCGTGGTGAAGAGGCGTACGTCGGCCTCGGTGACCCGGTCGCCCATCAGGAAGCGCCGGTCCGTGAGCCGCTCCTCGAGCCAGTCCATCGCCGCCCAGAGCCGGTCGTACGCCGCGTCGTACGCCTCCTGCGACCCGGCGAAGCCGCACCGGTAGACGCCGTTGTTGACCTCGGTGAAGACCCGCTGCATGACCTCCTCCATCTCGTCGCGGAGGTCGTCCGGCCAGAGGTCGGGGGCACCGGGGCGGTGGTGCTCGCGCCACTCGCTGGCGAAGTCGTGGGTGATCCACGGGTAGTCGTTGGTGACGACCTTCCCGGTGGCCACCTCGACGATCGCCGGGACGGTGATGCCGCGCGAGTAGTCGGGGAAGCGCGCGAAGTAGGCCTCCTGGAGCCGCTCGATGCCGAGAACCGGGTCCTTGCCACCCGGGTCGCGGTCGAAGGTCCAGCTGCGCTCGTCGTGCGTCGGGCCGGGCAGGCCCACGGAGATGACGTCGTCGAGCCCGAGCAGGCGTCGCACGATCAGTGAGCGGTTGGCCCACGGGCAGGCGGGCGCCGCGACCAGCCGGTAGCGGCCGGGCTCGACCGGCCACAGCCGCCCGTCGGTCGGCCCGTGCTCGGGCGTGCGCGCGTCGCGCGTGATGCGGTCGGGGATGTAGTTCGTGTCGCGCACGAACTCCTTGCCGTCCTCGACGTACGTCGGGTCCTCGTTGTCGCTCATGGCGTCGACTGTAGGGAGGCGACGAAATCGAGCTTGTCGAGGACCGGGGTTGGGATCACGAAGGGGTAGAGGTCCTCCTTGCCCATGCTCCGGTTGATCATGTTGAGCGCGACCGAGAGCGGCACCCACACCCCCACGACGAGGTCGCGGAAGCTGGAGAAGACCGCGGGCGAGGCGACCGAGGTCAGGCCGTACTCGCCGGCCGTCTCGATCGAGTCGCAGATGTGCAGGTAGTGCGCCCAGGTCTCCGCGAAGTCCTCGAAGGGGTGCATCGTCGCGTAGGTGCTGATGTAGGCCTGGTCCCACCCGTCTGCCGGGCCCTCGTCGTAGTGCTGCTGGATCTCGGCCTGGTAGTCCTTCGACTCGTCGCCGAACAGCTCGCGGCAGCGCTGGAAGCGTTCGTCACCGCGGACCAGCTGCCACTCGTAGTAGTGGCCGACCTCGTGCCGGAAGTGCCCGAGCATCGTCCGGTAGGGCTCGGCGAGGGTGGCCCGGACCTTCTCGCGGTAGGCGTCGTCGCTCTCGGCGAGGTCGATCGTGATCACGCCGTCCTCGTGGCCGATCACGACGTTCTCCGCGACGCTGCTCAGCAGGTCGAACGCGAGCCCGTTCTCCTCGTCCTGGTCCTTGCCGAC
This sequence comes from Nocardioides sp., assembly GCA_025964835.1. Classification (GTDB taxonomy): domain Bacteria; phylum Actinomycetota; class Actinomycetes; order Propionibacteriales; family Nocardioidaceae; genus Nocardioides. The sequence continues at coordinate 1,556 of JAOPYB010000462.1, forward strand.
GACCGGGAAGCCCAGGGTGTCGAGCTCGAAGACCAGGTGCCGCTTGGCCTGCTCGGCGGCCGGGAAGTTCACCAGGCCCTCGATGTCGTCGTCGGCCGGCCGGGTGCGGGTGAGCTGGCAGCACGAGCACAGCCCGCCCTGGACCGTCGCGAGCCACGTGCAGCCGCTGAGGTTGAGGTTCGCGCAGACGAACCAGTCGGCACCGGACGGGTCGACGTACCGTCCGGTGTCGTCGACCGGGACGATCGCCCGCTCCGCGCGGGAGAAGCCCAGGTTGGTCCCGCAGGAGACGCACACGGAGTTCTCGAAGTAGAGGGGGTTGTCGCACACCCTGCAACGGAAGGACTTCACGGTCACGAGCCTTGCACAGCACGGGTGGAGAGGTCTCACCCGCGCGGCTCACATCGGTGCGACGTCGACCGCGACCTGCAGGGTCGAGGTGGTGGCCTCGGTGAAGATCACACCCTTGACCGGGGGGACGTCCTCGTAGTCGCGGCCCCAGGCCACCGTCACGTAGCGGTCGTCGGCCCACTGGTCGTTGGTCGGGTCGACGGCCAGCCACGCCTGGCCACCCACCCAGACCGCGACCCACGCGTGGCTCGCATCGGCGCCGACGAGCCGCTGCTGGCCGGGCGCCGGCGCGGTAGCGAGGTAGCCGCTGACGTAGCGCGCGGCCAGGCCGTGGCCCCGCAGGCAGGCGAGCGTCAGGTGCGCGAAGTCCTGGCAGACCCCCGCGCGCTCCTCGAAGATCTCCGCGACCGTCGACGTGACGGTCGTGGCGGTCCGGTCGTAGTCGAAGTCGAGGTGGATGCGGTGCACCAGGTCCGTGACGGCCTCGCCGACCGGGCGCCCCGGCAGCAGCGACTGCGCGGCGTACTCCCGCGTCTCGGGGGCCTGCTCGACGAGCGCCGAGGGCAGTGCGAAGTCGGTGGCGGCCGCCGCGCCGTCCGCCCCCGGCCGCGCCAGCGGACGGTGCGCCTCCCACGGCGTCGCGAGCGCCGCGTCGTCGTACGCCGGCGTGCTCACCTCGACCTCGCTGGTCGCCGTGACGTCGAGGATGCGGTGCGGCCGGGTGACCTGGAAGTAGGTCGCGGTGTTGCCATAGTAGTCCACGTCCTTCGAGACGTCGCCCGGCTCGGGTGCCACGACCAGCCGGTGCTCGCCGACCTGCTGCCAGGGCAGCGCCCGCGGGACGAGGTGGGCGATGCCGAGGCTGTCGGTGACGTCGTCGTCGTAGGTGTAGGTCGTGGTGTGGCTGACGAGGTACCTCATGGCGCCGGGACCTGGACCGGTGCCGCCGCCGGCCCCGCCGACGGCCCCGCCAGCAGCGCGGAGCCGAACGTGCGGGGCGTCGGACCGCTCGCGAAGTGCAGCTCGGCCACGGCGTCGGTGAGCCGGGCGAGCTGTCCGAGGACCGCGTCGAGGAAGGTCTCGAGGTTGGGCCGGCCGACGCCGCCGATCGCGACCAGCTCGCGCACCTCCGTGCCGTCCAGCTGGCCGCGCAGGCCGTCGAGGAGCCGCTCGGGGCGCGCCGAACCGGTCGACGCGGGCATCGCCCCGAGGTGCGTCGCCGCCTCGGCGAGGCAGAAGGCCAGCGAGCGCGGGTTGTCCGGGTCCATCAGCAGCAGGTCCAGGACCCCGGCCGGCCGGACGTAGCCGCGGTAGCGACGGCGATGGGTGACCGCGCTCTCGGAGGCCGCGAGCACCGCGTTGAGGACCTCGCGGTCGACGTCGATGCCGTGCCGCACGGTCGTCGTCGCGCGCAGCAGGTGGCAGAGCTGGGTCGCGCGCTCGAGGGCGCGACCCGCGCCGATCATGTGCCAGCCGGGGTCGCGGATCATGCTCGCGGTGACACCCTGGAGCGACAGGATCCCGGTGAGCATCCGCCCGGCGCTCTCGGCCACCTGGTGGCTGTGCCCGGACTCCCCGAGCGCCTCGCGGGCCCGGTCGATGACGCCGAAGACCCGCCAGGTGTCCGGCGAGAGCTGGTCGCGCACGCCCATGCCCGAGTCGCGCAGCCCGGCCAGGGCGTGCGCCGCCGAGCCCGCGCGGTGCGGGTCGAGCAGCAGCGAGCGGAACTCCCGGTCCAGCTCGGTCTCCTCGAAGCGCACGCCCGCGAGCCGCTGCACGGCGGTCATCACGATCGCCAGGCTGGTGCCGCCCGACGAGTTCGGCCGGCTGCGGAAGTCGTCGGCGAGCGCGTGCGCGGCGAGCACCAGTCGCAGCAGGGCCTCGGCGCGCTCGGCGTAGCGGCCCACCCAGAACATGTCCTCGAGCACGCGCGGGACCAGCGCCGAGACCGACCGCACCCGGGTCAGCGGGAGCACGTCGGCGAGGCCCTGGTCCGGCAGCGCGGGGTCGCGCTTGAGCACCCAGACGTCCTTGCTCGACGACGTCCGCCCCGCCTCGTCCAGGACGGTGGCCAGCCCGCCGACCAGCGGCCGGTACGCCGAGCCGTAGCGCAGCGTGAAGGTCCGCAGCGTCAGCGCCTGCGGGCGGACCGACCCGCGCCCGAGCGTGGGTGCCTGCGAGAGCGCGAGGCGCTCCTGGCCCACGAAGCGGTACGGCGCCGCCAGCACCACGTCCCGCAGCCCGTCGCGGCCCAGCCCCGCCAGCGCACCGGAGCCGTCCAGGGACCGCACGTCAACGGCGTCGAGGTGGCCGAGCACGTGGTCGAGGCCGGCCGGGTCGCCGCACCACCAGGTCGCGACCGACGCCAGGCGCAACGGCTCGCCCAGCAGCTCCTCGCAGAGCGCGGGCAGGAAGGGCAGCAGCGCGGGGTTCTCCAGCACGCCCGCGCCCAGCCCGTTGACGACCCGCACCGTGCCGCGGCGCACGGCCTCGACCAGGCCGGCGACCCCCAGCTGGGAGTCGCCGCGCAGCTCCAGCGGGTCGCTCCACGCCGCGTCGACGCGGCGCAGGACCACGTGCACCCGCTCGAGCCGGCCGGGCACCTTGAGGAAGACCGCGCCGTCGCGCACCAGCAGGTCGCTGCCCTGCACGAGCGGGAAGCCGAGGGCGGAGGCCACGAACGCCTGGTCGTACGCCGTCTCCGACGAGGTGCCGGGCGAGAGGACCACCACCCGCGGGTCGGCCGGGTCGCCGGGCGCGGACTGGATCAGCGCCGAGCGGAGGGCCGAGAAGTACGGCTCCATCCGGTGCAGGCCGGCCTCGCGGTAGAGCTCGGGGACCACCCGCGAGACGACCCGCCGGTTCTCCATCGCGTAGCCGAGGCCGGAGGGCGCCTGGGTCCGGTCGGCCAGCACCCGCCACTCGCCGGCCGCGTTCCGGCCGAGGTCGGTCGCGCTCAGCACCAGCGGGCGCGGGTCCCGCGCGGACGCGCGGGCGACGCTGCGCACGAAGCCTCGGTGGCTCAGCACGGCGGCCGCCGGGATCGACCCGGACGCGAGCAGCGACTGGGCGCCGTACAGGTCGGAGAGGATCGCGTTGAGCAGCTCCGCGCGCTGCGCCAGCCCGACCTCGAGCGGGGTCCACTCGGCGGCGTCGATGACCAGCGGGACCGGGTCGAGCCGCCACGGTCCGGCGGCCTCGCCGGGGCGCCCGTAGGTGACGCCGTCGTCGGTGAGGAAGCGCCGGATCTCGCCGTCGACGCGCCGCAGGTCGTGCGGCGTGAGCCCGACCGCGACCTCGGCCATCCCCTTCCAGGCGGGCCGCAGCGACCCGTCGGGGCGCACGACCTCGTCGTAGCGGGTCGGCTCGCCCTCGTCGCCCAGCGTCGGCTGGGTGACCGTGGCGGCGTACTCCCGCAGGACCGTCACGCGCCGCCCCGGGGTGCCGCGGCGGGCGGGACCCGTCGCAGGTCGAGGAGGTGCGGGTACTCGTCGGAGGCCGCGCGCCGGGCCGCCTCGCGCAGCGCCGCGACGTCGATCCGGCCGGCGGTGTGGCCACGGGGCTCGAAGCGGCTGGCCCGGCGGGCCTCGGCGGTGTTGGCGTTGACCGGCGGGGTGTCGTAGCTGCGGCCGCCCGGGTGCACGACGTGGTACGTCGCGCCGCCCCGCGAGGTCGCGGACGCGAGGTCGACGACGTCGAAGTGGAGGGGGGCGTGCACCTCGATCGACGGGTGCAGCGCCGACCAGGGCTACCAGGCGCGGTAGCGGACGCCGGCGTAGTACTGCCCCGACGCACCGGTCGAGGTCAGCGGCACGGGGACACCCTGACAGGTGACGAGGTGCCGGTGCGGGTCGAAGCCGGAGACGCGCACCTGGAGCCGCTCGACCGAGGAGTCGACGAAGCGCGACGTGCCGCCGGCGGTGGCCTCCTCGCCCAGCACGTGCCAGGGCTCGATCGCGGAGCGGAGCTCGAGCTCGACGCCGCCCGCCCGGGTGACGCCGATGCGCGGGAAGCGGAACTCGGTGAACGGGTCCAGCCAGGAGCTCTCGAAGTCGATGCCGTGCGAGCGCAGGTCGGCCACGACCTCCTCGATGTCGCGGATCGCGCCCTCGGGCAGCAGGTGGTCCTCGTGCAGGGCGGTGCCCCAGCGGACCAGCGGCGCGGTCAGCGGCTCGTCCCAGAACATCGCAACCAGGCCGCGCACCAGCAACGCCTGGAGCAGCGCCATCTGCGGGTGCGGCGGCATCTCGAAGCCGCGCAGCTCGAGCAGCCCGAGCCGCCCGCACGAGGAGTCGGGGCTGTACAGCTTGTCGACGCAGAACTCCGCGCGGTGGGTGTTGCCGGTCAGGTCGGTCAGCAGGTGCCGCAGCGCGCGGTCGACCAGCCACGGGCGGGGGCCCGGCCCGTCCTCGCCCTCGCCGGAGTCGTCGCCGGACTGCTCGGCGATCAGCCGGGCGATCTCCGCGAACGCGATCTCCATCTCGTAGACCGCCTCCGGGCGGCCCTCGTCGAAGCGGGGCGCCTGGCTGGTCGGGCCGATGAAGCGCCCGGAGAACAGGTAGGACAGCGACGGGTGCCGCTGCCAGTAGGTGATCAGGCTGACCAGCAGGTCGGGGCGGCGCAGCAGGGGTGAGTCGACCGGCTGGACGCCGCCGAGCGTGATGTGGTTGCCGCCGCCGGTGCCGGTGTGCAGGCCGTCGTGGTCGAACTTCCCCGTCGCCAGCCGGGCCTCGCGTGCCGCCGCGTAGAGCGTCTCGGTCAGCTCCCGCTGCTCGGCCCAGCTCGAGGTGGGCTGCACGTTGACCTCGATCACGCCCGGGTCGGGGGTGACGACGAGCTGCGTGAGCCGACTGTCCGGTGGCGGGCCGTACCCCTCGAGGACGACGGAAAGCCGGAGCCTGCGCACGGCCACCTCGACCAGGCGGAGCAGGTCGGTGTAGTCCTCGAGCCGCTCGGTCGGAGGCAGGAAGACGAACACGTTGCCGTCGCGCGCCTCGATGACCAGCGCGGTCGTGGGCACGCCCTCCGGCGGCACCACCGTGACCGTCGGGACCTGCGGGGCCAGCGGCGGCCCGGCCTCGAGGTACGACGGCTCGCCGGCGAAGGCGGGGTCCTCCCACGCGATCGAGTCGAGGGGCAGCCGCAGGCCGGCGGGCGACGTACCGGGGGTGAGGACGACGCGGCCGCGGCGCAGCGACCAGGCCGGGCTCGTCCACTCCTCGCCGGTCACCAGCGGGAGCACCCAGGCGACCGGCTCGGTGACATCCCGGTCGAGGTCGCCGATGCTGTCGGCCGTGATCGCCTGGTCGTCGACCGACGGGCGCGGGCCCTCGGGTCGACGCAGGTCGGCGGCCAGGAGCGCCAGCGGGTCGTCGTACGCCGGGTGCAGCAGCTCGTCGGGCAGACCCAGGGTCTGGGTGATCCGCTCGGCCAGGGCCCGGGCGTCGGCGACGGCGGTGTCGCGGCCCTCGCCGGCCCACGGGTCGGCAAGGAGGGCGGGGTCCTGCCAGAGCGGCCGGCCGTCGGTGCGCCACTGCATCGCGATCTGCCAGCGGGGCAGGGGCTCGCCGGGGTACCACTTGCCCTGGCTGCGCTGGACGACGCCGCCCTCGGCATACACCTCGCGCAGCCGCGCGGCGAGGTCGTTGGCGAGCGCCCGCTTCTCCGGCCGTCGGCGTCGGTGGTCCACTGCTCGGAGGTCGCGTCGTCGAGCGAGACGAAGGTGGGCTCGCCACCCATCGTGAGCCGGACGTCGCCGTCGGCGAGCCGCTTGTCGACCAGCTCGCCGAGCGCGTCGATGCGCGCCCAGGCCTGCTGCCAGTTGACGAAGTGGTTCTTCGGCGAGACCTCGAGCGAGTAGGGCCTCGATCGGGGTGCGGCAGTGGGGGGCCGGGCGCAGCCGCACCACGTGCGGGCCGACGACCACCGGGCGCGCGAAGCGGTAGGTGGTGCGGTGCTCGAGCGCGACCTTGACCGACATGGGCCTACCTTCTCCGACAAACGTTGCGCCCGGGTAACCCCATCTCACCGGATTTCTACAAAGAAGCGTTTGCAAACATTTCTTTGCGGTTCTACGCTGGCGGCATGGATCTCACGTCGATCACCCCGACCCCGCAGGCACTCAAGGCCCTGACGCACCCCGTGCGACTGCGGATGCTCGGGCTGCTGCGCCTCGAGGGGCCGGCGACCGCCACCCAGCTGGCGAGCCGGCTCGGGCTCAACTCCGGCGCGACGTCCTACCACCTGCGCCAGCTCGCCCAGCACGGCTTCGTCGTCGACGACGACGAGCGCGGCAACGCCCGGGACCGCTGGTGGAAGGCCGCGCACCGCTCGACGCAGACCGCCGACACCACCGACGACCCCGCCGCCCGCGAGACGCTGGAGGCCTACCTCCAGTCGGTCGCGGTCGTGATGACCGAGCAGCTCCAGCGCGCCATCGAGGAGCTCCCCCTGGTGCCCGAGCCCTGGGCCCGGGCCTCCACCTTCAGCGACTGGGTGATCCGGCTGACCCCGGCGCGCGCGCAGGCCCTGGTCGAAGCCCTCGCCGGCGTGCTGCGCGACGCGGAGGGGGACACCGAGGACGAGGGCGAGCAGTTCGTCGTCCAGCTGTCCGCCTTCCCGTTGCCCGGACATGTCACGGAGGGGGTCGCCGGGGGCGAGGTCTCATGAGCACCCGCAGGCCGCTCTACGGCTGGCTCACCAGCGAGGCGATCTCGCTGACCGGCACCCGCGTCTCGATGATCGCGCTGCCCTACTTCGTCTACACGACCACCGGCAGCGCCTCCAAGACCGGGCTCGTCGCCCTCGCGGAGATGCTGCCGCTGGTGCTGCTGAAGATCCTGGGCGGGCCGATCATCGACCGCGTCGGCCCGCGCCGGATCAGCATCACCTGCGACGTCCTGAGCGTCCCGGTCGTGGGCGCGATCCCGCTCCTGCACCACCTCGGGCAGCTGTCCTTCCCCGGCTTCCTCGCGCTCGTCGCCGTCGCGGGCGCGCTGCGCGGCCCCGGGGACGGCGCGAAGTCGGCGATGATCCCGTCCCTCGTCGAGCACGCGGGCGTCCCGATGGAGCGCGCGACCGGACTCGGGTCGACGGTCGAGCGCAGCGCCTCGATGCTCGGTGCCGGCTTCGCCGGTGGCCTGGTCGCCGCGGTCGGGCCGGCCAACGCGCTGGTCGTCGACGCGGTGAGCTTCGGGTTGTCCGCCGCCGTGCTGGCCTGGGCGACGCGGGGCATCGGCGGCGCCGCCGTGCGCCCCGAGGGCACAGAGGGCGCCGACGAGGCGCCGTACCGTCAGCAGCTCCACGAGGGCTGGCGCTTCCTGCGTGGCGACCGGGTGCTGCTCGGCATCGCGGTGATGGTGGCGCTGACGAACTTCCTCGACATCGCCTGGTCGTCGGTGCTGGTGCCCGTGTGGGCGGAGGAGTACGGCGGTGGCGCGGCCGCGATCGGCCTGCTCTTCGCCGTGTTCAGCGGCTCCTCGGTGCTGGGCTCACTCTGCGCCGCGACCTGGGGCGAGCGGCTGCCGCGCTACGCGACGTACCTGGTCGCCTTCCTGGTCACCGGCCTGCCGCGCTTCGTGGTGATGGCCTGGGACGTCCCGGTCTGGTCGGTCCTCGTCGTGGCCGTCGCCGGCGGCTTCGCGTCGGGCTTCCTCAACCCGATCCTGAGCGCGGTCATCTTCGAGCGCATCCCCACGGCGCTCGTCGGCCGGGTCACCTCGCTGACAACCGCGATGTGCTTCGTGCTGATGCCGCTGGGTGGCCTGGCCGGCGGCCTGCTCACGGACGGGTTCGGGCTGACCGTGGCGATGCTCGCCATCGGGCTCGCCTACTTCGCCGTCACGATGCTGCCCGCCCTCGACCCGCGCTGGAAGGAGATGGACCGGCGCCCGGAGCCGGCCGACCCGACGGCGCCGGCCCGCGCCGCCCGCTGAACTGAGTATGACGGCGGATGTGCGTCATCGGCCGGGCGCACACGATGAGGACATGACCACCACCCCTACTCCCGCATCCGTCAAAGTCGTGGCCGGCGCCGTCACCGGTATCGACGTCGTCCTGCTGCTCGTCGCCGGCTGGTTCACCCTCGACACCTACGTCGCGGTGAGTGCGCCCGGCCCTTCGGGGTTCGCGGGGCTCGGCTACCTCTTCGCCATGATGATTGCGGGCGTCGCGCTCCCCTCGCTGCTGCTGGCCGTGGCCGGCCTCCGCACCCGCGGTGCCGTCGCCGTCGCCTCCACGACGCTCTCGGCCATCTGCCTGGTCGCGGCCGGGGTGTTCGCGGTGAGCTACCTATGAGCTCCTACGAGACGGGAACCGGCGTCGTCGCCGGCATCCTTGGAGCCTGCGCGCTCGCCCTGGCCGCCTTCGCCGATCGGCTCGCGGACGGGATCAACCGGGACACGGCACCGGCCGTCCTGATCGTCGTGCTGGCCCTGATCTCCCTGACCATCGCCGGCATGTCCCTCGTCGTACCGGGGATCTGGCGGCTGGTGTGCCTCACTGTCGCCACCCTCCCCCTGCTCTGGATCGTCGCTGCGGTCGCCTCGACCGCCTGATCCCTGGGGGGTCAGTGCGGAAAGTCCGCAGCGAGCCTGAGCAGCCGGTCGTTGGCCTCGGTCTCGCCGATGGAGACCCGGGCGCCCTCGCCGGCGAACGGCCGGACCACGATGCCGAGCTCGTCGGCGGCGGCCGCGAAGTCCGTGGTCCGCTCGCCCAGGCCGAACCACACGAAGTTGCCCTGGGCGTCGGGGAGGCCCCACCCGGCACCCCGGACGCCCTCGACCACGCGGGCCCGCTCGGCGACCAGCGCCTCGACCCGCTCGAGCAGCTCGGCCTCGCGCTCCAGCGACGCGATCGCGGCCGCCTGGCCGACGGTCGAGACACCGAACGGCAGCGACACGGCCCGCAGCGCACCCGCGATGGATGCGGGCCCGACGGCGTAGCCGACCCGGAAGCCCGCCAGGCCGTAGGCCTTGGAGAAGGTCCGGGTGACGACGACGTTCTCGTGCCGGCGGTACGTCGCGATCCCGTCGACCGCGTCGTCCATCCGGACGAACTCGACGTACGCCTCGTCGACGACGACCAGCACGTGCGGGGGGATCCGCGCGAGGAACGCGTCGAGCTCGGTCTGCGTGACCGCGGGGCCGGTGGGGTTGTTGGGCGTGCAGACCAGCAGCACCTTGGTGCGGTCGGTGACGGCCGCCGCCATCGCGTCGAGGTCGTGGCGCCCGTCGGGCAGCACCGGCACCCGGACCGGCGTGGCCGCCGCGGCCGCGATCGCGATCGGGTAGGCCTCGAAGGACCGCCATGCGAACACCACCTCGTCGCCGGGGTCGCAGAACGCCTGCACGAGCTGGTAGATCAGCCCGACCGACCCGGTCGCGACCGAGAGGTGCTCGACCGGCACGCCGAAGCGCTCCCCGAGCGCGGCGTAGAGCGCGGTGGCCCCCATGTCCGGGTAGCGGTTCATCGCCTCCACGCCGGCCCGCACCGCCTCGATCACGCCCGGCAGCGGCGGGTAGGGGTTCTCGTTGGAGGAGAGCTTGTACGACGCCATGCCGGGCCGGACCGCCGGCGGCCTCCCCGCGACGTACGGGGGGATCTCGAAGACGTTGGGGCGCGGCTGCGGGCTGGACATGGCGCCACGTTATCGGGCCGGGGCCCGGGTCGAGCCCCGGTGCCGCCAGGGCCGCAGGGCCAGCGCGAGGAGCACGCCGAACGCCACGCCGGCGACCGCGCCGGTGACGTTGTCGATCACGTCGGTGACGTCGCAGGCCCGGTCGATGCGGGCGAGCTCGAGCTGGGTCTTCTCGATGACGGCGGAGAAGGCCGCCAGCCCGACGAGCCCGGCGGGCACCAGCCACCGGGCCGCGCGCCAGCGGGCCGCCGCGAGCACGAGCATCGCGCCGGACGGCACGAACAGGAGCGTGTTCAGCAGCCGCTGGCCGCTCTGGAAGATCCAGAAACCGGCCGGCGCCGGCCCTCCGATGTCCCACGAGCAGGTCGTCGACCGGCCCTCGGCCGACACGACACCCGGGGCGCCGTTGGCGGGGATCAGCGTGACCAGGCCGATGACCACGACCGACCAGAGCAGCGCCGCGAAGGCCGCGGACGACACCGGACCGAGACGGGGTCTCAGGAACAGGGCGAGCAGCACGCAGCCCAGCCCGGACGTCGCGGCGCCCAGCAGCATGACGCCCACACCACCGACCGGAAACACGTGGCCGAGGGTACCCAGCGGCCCGCTGCCGCCGGGCTAGTCGGGCTGGTGGCGTGGCCGGATGTCCCGGCGCCGGGGGTGGTTCCCACCTAGGGTCCAGCCATGAACTTGCGACGCTCCGTGCCCCTGATCCTCCTCGGGCTCGTGCTGCTCGTCTCGATGTTCACGACCCTGCGCCCCTCGCCCTCGTCATCGGCACCGGGCACCGCGCCGGCCGCCGCGCCGGCCGCCGCCACCGCGGCCCCCGCAGGGCAGCCGAAGGTCGTCTACTTCAGCCTGAGCGACGTGAAGGTGCGGCCGAAGAAGATCTTCACGGCGTACAACTCCTCGCCGTACCTCAAGCGCCTGCACTGGACGAAGTGGGGCGGCCAGAAGGCCGTCGCCACCGGGATCTACATGAGCGACTGCGCGTCCTGCTACGGGCCGGACCGGCGCGACGCGGTGGTGACCCTGTCCCGGCTGGTCACCTGCAAGAACGTCGACTACCGCACCTACCGCAAGGCCCGGGTCAAGGTCAGCGAGCCCGACGAGGGCTTCACGGACACGACCTACAAGCTGCCCACCGGCTGCGGGCTCTACGTCCCGCACTAGTCGGAGGGCCGGGCCCTAGGATCGGCCCATGCGCTTCCTGACCTGGCTGGTGACGAACGCCGTGGCCCTCGCCGTCGCGGCCTGGCTGCTCGACGGCATCCGCTTCACCGGACCGACGCACGGCGAGGCGGAGATCAAGCACAAGCTCGTGCCGCTGCTGGTCGTTGCCCTGATCCTCGGTGTCGTGTCGTCGCTGGTGAAGCCGGTCCTGACGATCCTCTCGATCCCCTTCATCATCGTGACCCTCGGTCTCTTCCTGCTGGTGATCAACGCGGCGATGCTGCTGCTGACCGGATGGCTGGCCGACCAGTTCGACATCGGGTTCACGGTCCACGGCTTCTGGACCGCGGTCGGAGGCGCGATCGTGATCACCGTCGTCACCTGGATCGTGGACCGGCTGGTCGGCCCCGACGAGCGGCGCGAGCGCGCCTGATGCCGGGGCTCCCAGCGCCGCGCACGGAGGGGCGCTACCGGATCGGGCTGGTCTGCCTGGGCAACATCTGCCGCTCCCCCATGGCCGACGTCGTGCTGTCCGCCCGGGTCGAGGAGGCCGGCCTCGCCGATTGCGTCGAGGTGCGCAGCTCCGGCACCGGCGACTGGCACGTCGGGCACCCGATGGACGACCGCGCGGCCGCGACGCTGACCGCCGCCGGGTACGACGCCTCCCGGCACCGCGCCCAGCAGTTCGGGGCGGCCTGGCTCGACGACGACGACCTGGTGCTCGCGATGGACGGCAGCAACCTGGCCGACGTGGTCTCGACAGGCTCGACCACCGGGGGAACCGGCTCGACCAGCGAGAGCGAGCGGGTCCGGTTGTTCCGGGACTTCGATCCGGTCGATCCGGGGGGCGAGGTGCCCGACCCGTACTACGGTGGGGCATCCGGCTTCGAGGAGGTGCTCGCCATGGTCGAGCGCACAGCCGCGGCTCTCGTCGCGGAGCTGCACCAGGTGCTCCCCGTCGGAGACCGGACGCCGTGACCCGCCAGCCGCTGGTCGCCAGGCGCGCAGAGGAGCTCCTCGGCTCCGCCGTGGTGGCCACGGCACCCATCGCCGGCGGCGACATCTCCACCGCCACCCGGCTCCGCCTCAGCGACGGCACGACCGCGCTGATGAAGACCCACCCGCACGCTCCCCCCGACTTCTTCGAGGCCGAGGCGAAGGGCCTGCGCTGGCTGGCCGAGACCGGCGGCATCCAGGTCCCCGAGGTGCTCGGGGTCGACCACGAGTGCCTGATCCTGCGCTGGGTGGAGCCCGGCAAGAACACCGCCGACGGGGCGGCCGCGTTCGGCCGGGCCCTGGCCACGACGCACGCCGCCGGCGCGCCGACGTACGGCCTCGACCACGACGGCTACATCGGCAAGCTGCCACTGCCCAACCGGCCCTCCGACACCTGGGCCGAGTTCTACGCCGTCCGCCGGGTGCTGCCCTACCTCAAGCTCGCCCGCGACCGTGGCGCCGTGACCGACCAGGAGGCCGCGGAGATCGAGGCGATCGTGCCGCGGCTCGCCGACCTCGTGCCCGAGGAGCCGCCCGCCCGGCTGCACGGCGACCTCTGGAACGGCAACGTGCTCTGGGGTCTCGACGGCCAGCCCTGGGTGATCGACCCGGCCGCGCACGCCGGTCACCGCGAGTCCGACCTCGCGATGCTGTCGCTCTTCGGCCTCCCGCACCTGCCTCGGGCCCTGGAGGCGTACGCCGAGGTCGCACCGCTCGCCGACGGCTGGCAGGACCGGGTCGCGCTGCACCAGCTCTTCCCGCTGCTCGTCCACGCCTGCCTCTTCGGTGGCGGCTACGGCGCCCGGGCCGCGGCCGCGGCCCGGCCCTACGCCTGAGCGCTCTCAGTCCCGACTCAGGCTGGGCTGGCACAGTAGGACCGTGATCGCCTCCACCCCGGGCCAGCCCAAGCCCCGTGTCCTCGTCGTCGACGACGACAAGGCCGTCCGGGAGTCCCTGCGCCGGTCGCTCGAGTTCAACGGGTACGACGTGCGCCTGGCCGGCGACGGCGCCGAGGCGCTGGCCGGCCTGAGCAACCCCGCGGCGGGGGCCGCCCCCGACGTCGTCGTGATGGACGTGATGATGCCGCGCCTGGACGGCATCGAGGCCACCCGCGCGCTCCGGGCCGCCGGCAACCACGTCCCGATCCTCGTGCTCACCGCCCGCGACGCGGTCGGCGACCGGGTCGAGGGCCTCGACGCCGGGGCCGACGACTACCTCACCAAGCCGTTCGCCCTTCAGGAGCTGCTCGCCCGGCTGCGGGCGCTGCTGCGCCGGGTCGTGCCGGCCGGGGACGCCGACGACGAGACCCTCACGTTCGCCGACCTGACGATGGACATCGCCACCCGCGAGGTCCGCCGCAGCGGCCGGCTGATCGAGCTCACCCGCACCGAGTTCACGCTCCTCGAGATGTTCCTGCGCCGGCCCCGCCGGGTGCTGGAGCGCTCGTTCATCCTCGAGGAGGTCTGGGGCTACGACTTCCCGACCACCGCCAACTCCCTGGAGGTCTACGTCGGCTACCTGCGCCGCAAGACCGAGGCCGAGGCCGAGTCCCGGCTCATCCACACCGTCCGCGGCGTCGGCTACGTGCTGAAGGAGTCATGAACACCCCAGCCACCGGGATGACCTCGCGCCTCGAGACGAGCACCGCCGACCAGGCCCGGTGGCACTACCGGCGCTCGCTGGCCAGCCGGGTGACGCTGCTGACGACGATGGCGGTCGGGCTCGCCGTCGCGTTCGTGGCGGCCGGCGCCTTCGTGACCGTGCGGATGCAGCTCCAGTCGACGCTCGACGAGTCGCTGCTCGAGCGCGCCGACCAGGCCGCCGAGGCCGGCCTGCTGGCCGACAACGCCGGCAAGATCCCGTCCGGAGTGCTGGGCGCGGCCGACGTACGCATCATCTTCCTCTCGGTCGACAGCCGCCCGGTGAGTGCCGACAACGTGCCGGCCCTCGAGCTGGGCCAGCCCGAGCTGAGCGTGCTCACCGGCGACTCCGCGCACTCGATCCGCACGCTCACGGCCGACGGCACGCGCTGGCGGGTCGCGACGGTGCCGAGCGGCGACGGGCACGCACTGGTCATCGCCCAGTCCCTCGAGCCTCAGGAGCGGGTGCTCGCCAAGCTCGGTGGCGTGATGCTGCTCTTCGGCCTCGCGGGCGTCATCGCCGCGGCCATGGCCGGGTGGGCGGTGGCCCGCAACGGCCTGCGGCCGGTGCGCCGGCTGACCACGTCGGTCGAGCACATCGCCCGCACCGAGGACCTCACGCCGCTCGAGGTCGAGGGCGACGACGAGGTGGCCCGGCTGTCGACGGCGTTCAACCAGATGCTCACCGCCCTCGCGGCCTCGCGGGACCGCCAGCGCCAGCTGGTCGCCGACGCCGGTCACGAGCTGCGCACGCCGCTCACGTCGTTGCGCACCAACATCGACCTGCTCTCCCAGGCCGACGTCTCCGGCGGCCTGCCGCCCGAGGCGCGCGCCGAGGTGCTCGAGGACCTGCGCGCCCAGACCGAGGAGCTCACGACCCTGATCGGCGACCTGGTCGAGCTGGCCCGTGACGAACCGCTCACCCACGTCGTCGAGACCGTCGACCTCTCGGAGATCGTCGACCGGGCGATGGTGCGGGTCCGCCGCCGCGCGCCGGGCATCACCTTCGACGTCGGGACCGAGTCGTGGTGGGTCGTCGGCGAGCCCGCCGCACTCGAGCGCGCGGTCACCAACCTGCTCGACAACGCCGCCAAGTGGAGCCCGCCGGGCGGCACGGTCACGGTCCGGCTGGCCGACGGTGTCGTCACCGTGGACGACCAGGGCCCGGGGATCGCCGGCGAGGACCTCCCGCACGTCTTCGACCGTTTCTACCGCTCCCAGGAGTCCCGCTCGATGCCCGGCTCCGGCCTCGGCCTCTCGATCGCCCGGCAGGTCGCCGAGCGGCACGCCGGCACCGCCGAGGCCGGCGACTCCCCCGAGGGGGGCGCCCGCCTCACGCTGCGGGTCCCCGGGGTCGGCACCCCCGCCTCCGCGGACGTCACCGCGTGAGGGCGTACGTCGCCGCGCTCGCGCTGCTCCTGCCCCTCGCCGCCTGCTCGTCCGCCGACCCGAAGGCGGACCCGGCGCCGGCCGCGACCACCGCTCCCACCGCCCCCACCGCCACGGCTCCAGCCGCGACCGACCCGGTCTGGAACCCCTGCGCGGACCTGACCGCGGCGTCGGTGCGGAAGGCCCTCGGCGCGGCCGTCACCAAGGAGACGGGCACCGTCGACACGCCGCGCTGCGCGTTCCTGCCGGTGGCGAAGGACGGGCCGACGCTGAACGTCACCTATGTCTGGTACGCCGGCAGCTTCGAGAAGGCCTGGGCCGGGATGGGCCAGATCGACGGCCGGGTCAGCGACGTGGACATCGCGGGCGCCGACAAGGCACGGCTCGTGGTCAACACCCGGCGCAAGGCCGTGCTGGTCACCGGCTTCGTGAGGACCG
>JAOPYB010000481.1 GCA_025964835.1 Nocardioides sp.
GGCGGTCGACTGAGCCGCGGGCGCCGGTCCGCCGCTGCGTCACACTCGCTGGACACACCTCCCCCCGTCGGGAAGTATCCGCCCCGGGGAGCAACCGACTGCGAAAGGCAACACGATGGCTGTCTCGTTCTTCGACGCGTTCACGCCCCAGGAGGTGGCGAAGATCAGCGCCGCCGGGACGTCCGTCCGGGTGCCCAAGGGCTGGTCCCCGATCTGGGAGAAGACGCCCGCGGACAAGGCCTACATCGTGCTCGAGGGCACGGTCTCCGTGCGCCGCAAGGGCAAGGAGATCGCCCAGCTCGGCGCCGGCGAGATCATCGGCGAGGCCGCGATCGTCAACCATTCCCTCCGGACGGCCTCCATCGTCGCCCTCACGCCGCTCGAGCTCATCCACTTCACCGACGACGCCGTACGCCGGCTGTGCGAGGAGATCCCCGCGTTCGCGGACGTGCTCAAGTCGGCCGCCGACGCGCGGCTCGGCAAGGGCCAGGGCTAGGGCCCACCAGGTGCCGTCCGGGGACGACCCCGACCACGCCGAGGACCCCGGCACGTCCGGCGTCCTCGAGGTCATCGAGGGCTACCTCCTCGGCGCGACCCCGAGCCTGACCCGGGTGCAGGTCGCCGAGCAGGCGGGCGTGCCGCTGGAGGTCGCCGAGCAGCTGTGGCGGTTGCTGGGCTTCCCCCACCCGGCCGACGACGCCGTGGCGTTCACCCAGGCCGACGTCGACGCGCTGGTGCAGACCTCGGCCCTGATGAAGCTCGGCATCCTCAGCCCGGACTCGCAGGCGGCGCTGGTGCGGACGTGGGGCCGCAGCTTCGCGCGGCTCGCCGAGTGGGAGACCGCCCTGCTGACCGACGTCGCCACGGCCGGTCCCGACCCCGAGGCGCGGCTGACCGGGCTGGCCGCCGAGGTGCTGCCGCGCGTCGAGTCGCTCCAGACCTACATCTGGAAGCGGCACCTCGCCAGCGCGGCCAGCCGGATGTACGCCGTCGCGTCCGCCGGGTCCGCGACCGTCCCGCTGGGGGTCTGCTTCGTGGACATCGTGGGTTACACCTCGCAGAGCAAGTCCCTCGGGGAGGCCGAGCTGGTGGCCTGGCTCGAGCACTTCGAGGACGCCGCGACCGGCCTGGTCGTCGACCACGGCGGCCGGATCATCAAGACGATCGGCGACGAGGTGCTGTTCGTCGCCGACGACCCGGCGGCCGCCGCCGAGATCGCGCTGCTGATGACCGAGCGCGGCCAGGACCCCGACGACGCGTTCCCCGCCGTCCGCGCGGGGCTGGCGTACGGCGAGGTGGTCAACCGGCTGGGCGACGTGTTCGGGCCGGTCGTCAACATCGCCGCCCGGCTCACGTCGGTGGCCCGGCCCGGCTCGGTGCTGGTCGACGCGGGTGCCTACGAGGCGCTCTCGGGGCGCTCCCTCGACCAGGACCGTGAGGGCGACCGTGACGCGCGGGAGAGCGACCCGGGCGGCTCGGCGTACCGCTTCCGCCGGATGCGGCGCACGTCGGTCAAGGGCTACTCACGCCTGCAGTCCTGGGCGCTGCGCCGCTCGTCCTGAGCGTCACTGCGCGTCCGGCACGTGGTCGAACGTCGCCGGGCGGTGCAGCAGCATGGCGTGGTCGCGGGGCCAGATCAGGGCGAAGACCCGGCCCACGACCAGGTCGGTGTCGACGAACTCCCCGCCCGGGACGTAGGCCGACGGGTCGAACTGCTTCATGTGCACGGTGGAGTCCCGGGAGTCGTTCCGGTTGTCGCCCATCACGAAGACGTCGCCGTCGGGCACCGGCCCGGCGGTCCAGTCGCAGGTCCCGGTCATGGGTCCGTTGCACGTCCGCTGGGGGGCGATGTAGTCGCCCTCGTCGAGGGCGGTGCCGTTGACCGAGATCCGGCCCTGGTCGTCGCAGCAGACGATGGTGTCCCCGGCGACCCCGACGACGCGTTTCACCAGGTGCCCGCCCGAGGGGTAGAGGCCGACCTTCGTCATGACGCGGGTGGCCACGTTGGACGGCTCGGCCGAGTCGGCGGGATCGAGCCAACCGCCCGGGTCGGCGAAGACCACCACGTCGCCGCGCTGGGGCGACCCGCCCCAGTAGGAGACCTTCTGGACCAGGATCCGGTCGTTCTTGACGAGCCCGGGCTCCATCGACTCGGACGGGATGTAGAACGCCTGCACGAAGAGGGCCTTGATCACGACCGCGAGGACGACGGCGACCACGAGCAGGAGGACGGCCTCCTGCCACCAGGACAGCGTGCGGTGGGAGGTCCCGCTGCTGGACTTCACGCCTGTCCCCCGATCCGGTCGACCCGACCGTGTGCGGGGCGTCGTGAAAATCTAGAAGCCCGGCCGTTGTCGACGGGGGAGACAACAACGACCGGGCACGTAAAATCTACGGGACCGCGGGAGCCCGCACAACTGCGGCCCCCCACGATCTCGCGTGACGAACCACATCCGCCGGCCAGGGGGGTCAGCGGATCGTCACCTGTCGGTTGGCAAGACCGGAGCGGGCCGAGCGCTGCTCGGCGCTCAGGTCGCTGTCGTCGGCCAGGGCCTCCCGGAGCTGCTCGGCGAACGTCCCGGCCGGCCCCTCCAGAGGCTCCGGGCCGGTGCCGACCGGCAGGTCCCACACCGGGGCGAGCAGGCCGTGGGCGCGGAACATCCCGACGAAGCGGGAGCCGGGCACCAGCTCGTCCCGCCCGGCCGCGTGCAGCCTCGCGAGCGCGTCGAGGAGCCGGTCCTCGGGCTCGGGCATCACCCAGCGCAGGTGCTCCTTGGGCCCGACGTTCGTCCAGTACGCCGCCTCGACGGACGTCAGCCGCGCCGTGGGGGACGCCGAGGCGTTGGCCTGCTCGAGCGCGGCCGCCATGCCGGTCTGGTCCTCGACGTCGGCGATCCAGTAGTCGAAGCCCTCGTGCACGGTGATGTCGAGCGAGTCGCCGGTGACGAGGTCCTGGAGACGGGGGCCGGCGCCGGGGTCGTCGGTGAGGCCGACGATGCCGGGCTCGGCCCCGAGCGCCCTGAGCAGCACGGCGCCGAGGTCCCGGGCGGGGTCGCCGAAGTTGTGCTGGACCTGGAGGCCGAGCCAGATCTCCCCGCTGTCGCGGACCATCGCCGGCGCCGCCATCGGCAGCAGCGAGCAGAGCTGGACGGTCTTGCCGCCGTCCTTCAGCGTCAGCGGCGCGGTGGCCGCGGGCACCAGCTCGCGCAGCGCGACGATGTCGCACTCGGACGGCAGCCCCTCGAACGGGCGGTTGACGAAGACGGCGGTGGCGCCGCCGCCCGCACCGTGGCACGCCTTGTAGCGACGGCCGGATCCGCACGGGCAGGGCTGGCGGGGGCCGACCTCGCCGGTCACGGGTGCCTGGTCACGGGTCTTGGTGCGAGAGCTCTTTCCCATGGGCGCGAACCTATACGGCGGGCTCGAGGCCGGTGAACTCAGTCGTCGCCGAGCAGCTCGAGGATGTACGCCGGCCGGTCGCTGATGACGGCCTTGACACCGAGCTCGAGGCAGGTCTCCAGCTCCGCGGGCGTGTTGACGGTCCACACGTGCAGGTCGTGGCCGCTGTCCGCGACCCGGCGTCCGAACTTCGGGTGCTCCTGGAGCTCCTTGATGCCGGGGCCCACGATCCAGTCGTCGCCGATCACCCGACGCAGCATCGGCCAGTGGTGCGCCCGCTCGACCAGGATCACCACCGGCAGGCCGGGGGCCATCCGCTCCACCCGCTGGAGCGCGCTCCACGAGAAGCTCATCACCCGGGCCGGTGAGCCGAGCCCGCCCCACCCGAAGTCGCGCAGCATGTCGACCACCCGGCGCTCGACCAGGCCGCCGTACCTCGTGGGGTGCTTGGTCTCGATGGCGATCTCGACCCGGCGGTCGTAGTCGGCCGCCGTCTCCAGCAGCTTGCGCAGCGTGAGCACCTTGTCGAGGTCGAGGTCGCGTTCGGGGGCCTCGTCGTCGAGCTCCCCCCAGGGGTTCTTCCAGGACGCGAAGTCGAGCTGGTCGAGCTCCGCCAGCTCCATCATCGAGATGATGCCGCGGTTGCTCGCCGTACGACGCAGGTCGCGGTCGTGGACGCAGACGAGGTGGCCGTCGGCGGTCAGGCGGACGTCGCACTCCAGCCCCTCGGCACCCTCGTCGAGCGCGGCGATGTACGCGCGGAGCGTGTGCTCGGCGTTCTCGTGGCTGGCGCCGCGGTGCGCGACGACCTGGGGCCTCATGGGGGCCATTGTTGCGGGTCTCGGGTCAGGCGCGTGGACGCTGCTCGACGAGTCCGACGAGGTTTCCCTCGGAGTCACGGACGAACGCCATCCACTCGTCCGTCCCGGCCGGTCCGAGCGTGTCGTCGTCGTGGCCGAGGATGAGGTGCGGCTCGCCCTCGACGGCGACCCCCGCCGACCGCAGCCGCTCGACCGTCGCGTCGAGGTCATCCACGGCCAGGTAGTGCAGCCCGCTGGGGGCGCCGCGGTCCAGCAGCAGCCGCACGCCGTCCAGGTCGAAGAACACCAGGCCCGGCGGGTCGTACGTCGCCACCGGGGCGGCTCCCAGGAGGTCGGTGTAGAACGCCGTGGCCCGGGCGAGGTCGTCGGCGTGCTGGGCGATCTGGACAATCCTCATGAGCTGATGCTCGCCGTGCGGTTCGGGACACGCAAGGGCCACGGTCGACGTACGGTCCAGAGGTGAGCATGCCGCCCGTCGGGCCGAACCCGTCGCTGTACGTCCGGCCCGCGACCGAGCACGACGTGGGCTTCCTGACCGACGTCGTGATCGTCGTGACCCGGGCTCAGGG
>JAOPYB010000484.1 GCA_025964835.1 Nocardioides sp.
GGGTGAAGCCCTGGTCCTTCTCCTTCATGGACTTCTGCAGTCGAGCGAGCATGGTGTAACTCCTGGGGGGAGGGTGAAAGCGCGGTTCCACTGGGGGGTCCCCGAGGGCCTTGGCGCGTCTGTCACCAGAACTTCGGCGCCGACGACGGCCCACTTGAGGCCTGCGAGAAGAAAATTCTGGACTCCCCGGCGTGGAGGCTTGCGTCCTCACCCGCCGTAGCGCGGGGCAACCTCGCCGAAGGTCTTCATGCCCCACGCCGAGCGGACCGGATCCAGGAAGTAGGGCGGCGGTGCGTAGCGCAGCCGGCTGTCGTAGTTGTAGTCCTTCAAGTAGCCGGACGAGCCGCTCTTGACGATGCCGCGGAACCGCTGGGCGAGTGAGCCGAAGAGCTTGAGGGTGCCCAACCCGTTGCCCACGTCGTACTGCTGGACCTCGAAGCTGTGCTGGAGGGTCAGGATCGAGCCGTAGATCTGGGGGTTCAGGAACGTGGTGCCGCTCGGGCGGTTCATGTTCCCGCCGGGCACGCACGTGGTCCTTTTGTTCTTGGTCGTGCAGACGCTCGTGACCGGGTGGTAGACCTGCACGGAGTTCTCGGCGACCAGGCCGAGCGCGTCCGTGCCGTTCTCGCCGCCCTGGTAGGTCAGGTCGCCGGTGATCACGATGTTGTTGTCCGCCGAGATCGTGAGTCGCCCCTTGAGGGTCCCCTCGACCAGGGCGGTGCCGTAGCGGCAGTTGGCCTCACCCAGGGTCTGGTTGTAGTCGCCGGCCTGGGGGAACGTGCCGGTGACCGGTGAGGTGAGCGAACCGGACGCATCGATCGAACCCGCCGTGCACGAGCCACTCGCCGGAGTCGACTGCGACGACGGCACGTCCTGGACCATGATCAGGTTGTTCTGCGGCACGTCGAGGATCTGCGGCCACGGACCGGCCGCGTCGCCGCACCCCGGGTTGAGGGTGGCCCTCGACCATCGGCTCCAGACCTTCATCGTCGGCGTCGCGTTGCCGACGGTCGGGTTGAAGACGATCCGGGTGGGCCCGGTGTAGAGACAGCCCGGGTGCGGCACCCGGGCACTCGTGGTGACGTACTGCCGCAGGTCGCCGATGCTCTCGGGCATCTCGATCTCACTGCGGTAGGCGATGCCCTTGTCGAAGCGGGGATGCACCGTGCCCGAGGCCCGGTAGCAGGAGGTCGCTGGTCGCAGCACGCCGTTCACCGGCTGGCACGAGGGCATGGAGGTGGTGACCGTGCCCTGGAACCACGGCCCGTGGCGCGACGCGTCGTCCGAGATCAGGATGCCGTCGTTGGAGTGGATCGGCCCGTTGAGCTTGTCGCCCCCGCCGAAGCTGATGTCCTGGCACACGGCGGGGTCGGGGTTGCGCGGCTTGGAGACCGAGGTGCGTGGCTCCCAGGAGTAGTGCGCGCACTGGTCCATCGCCACGACCGGGTTGGCGTAGTCGGCGGGGTCCTTGGTCTCGTACACCGTGGAGTAGAGGAACTCGCCGAAGCCACCCCGGCGCAGGGTCACCTCGATCGTGCGGGTCACGCCGCCCGAGCGGCCGGTCGAGGTCAGGTCGATGGTGCCGTCGACCGTTGTGCTGGTCACGTCGACGTCGTAGTGGAACTGCACACCCGGCGACGCGGGGACGCTCAGCCACCCGACCGCCGTGGCCGACCCCCAGCCGCAGGGCGGGCTGGCGCCCGCGTGGGGGGCGCGCAGGGCGAGGTTGGTGCAGTCGGTCGTGCGCCAGTAGACGTCGTCGCGGTTGAGCCTGGCGACGTAGTCATCCACCCCCGCCTCGGCGGCCGAGAAGGCCTGGTTCCAGCCCGTGGCGTGCGCGGCCGTGTGCGCGGTCCGCATCGCGTAGCTCAGGGCGACGCTGACGAAGAGCATCAGGACGGTCATCGAGCCCAGCACCATGATCAGGGCGGAGCCCTCGTCCCGCCTCCTCATGAGGGCTGCACCAGGACGTTGATGTCGGCATTGGGCAGCCGCACCCGCTGCACCGCGGTGCTCGCGGGGTACGCCGACTGGCCAGGCTGGGTCTGCACGCTGATGATCACGTCGACGCTCGACACCCGGGGAAGGTCCTCGTTCGCGAGGGTGCTGCCCGAGATGGGCAGCCCACCGAAGTCGTAGTAGCCGAACACGGTGCCGGCGGGCCAGAGCAGCCCACGGGCGACGACCCGGGTGTCGACCCGACATCCCGCGCTGCCCGCGGTGCAGAAGGAGTAGCGCCCGTCGGCGCCCGAGATCGGGGGTTGCGTCGACTGCTGGAGGATCGCGGAGCCGTCGGTCGAGCTCGGGTCAAGCAGCACCTGGAGGGTGACCAGGCTGGGGCCCTGCCCGGTGTTGTTGAGGTTGGCGTAGAACGTCACCCGGGTGCTGCTCGCGGTGATGATGGCGGTCTCGGCGCAGTCGGTGCAGACCTGGCCCTCGAGCTGGTCGGGCAGCACGGCCGTGCGCAGCACCTTGCTCACCGCGGCGATGCCGAGCTGGCCCTGCGTGGAGTTGTCGAGACGCACACCCAGACCGGTCGAGGTCCGCATGCCGATGATCGCCGTCGTGGCCAGGATCGTCGTCAGGAGCGCGAAGAGACCCATCGCGACCAGGACCTCGGCGAGACTGGTGCCCTCGTCGAGAGGGCTCTGGCGCTCGGTGCGCGCGAGGTCGCTCACGGGACCGTCACCGCCTGCGGGGGATCGCCCTGGGAAACGGTCAGGTCCGCGGTGGACGTGCCGATCGAGATGTGCCAGTCGCCGTACGGGAGGCTGGTCTGCAACAGTCCGCCGGCGCCGGTGCTGCCGAGCTGGAGCGTCTCCCCGGAGACGCACAGGCCGTCGGCGTCGTGCTTCGCGACCACCGGCATCGACGCCGCTCCGTGCACCTCGATCGCACCCAGGGCCACCTGGGTCGTGGTGGTTCCCCCGCGGGGCGCCTCGACGGGCAGCTCGCGCTGGCCCCCGGTGAACTGCGGGTCGGCGTCCTGGCAGGAGCCCGCCCAGACCTGGTACCCGCTGGGGTAGGGCCACAGATGCGCGATCGTGCGGGGGTCGCCGGTGCCGGGGACCGATCGCGAACCGACCGGCTGGAGGGCGCTGTTGCCCAGCGAGACGGCGATCCCGGTGGTGGCCGGCACCGGGTAGCCGGGCACCGTGGCGAAGGAGACGGCGAGATTGGAGGCGAGGTCGTACTCGACCGAGCCCCGCCACAGCTGGCCGGCCTGGACCTGGGCGGTGAGCGTGCCGGTCGGGTCGCCCTTGGGGTTCACGAAGCCGGGGGTGGAGACCGTGACCGCGTAGCTCCCGGCGGTCAGGAAGGCCAGGAGCGCGCAGCCGTCGTCACCCGTCGTGCCCGTCTCGGTGCTCCCGGACGCGGCACGGGCCGTCACCTGCACCCCCGAGCGCGGCTTGCCCTCGCTGTCGATGACCTTGAGCCCGATGTGCCCGGCGAGGGCCGAGTAGGTGCCCTTGGGTGGGGTCATCACCGTGTCCATCGTGACCGGCGGGCGGTGGCCGAGCCCGGGCCAGGAGACCTGCACCTTGACGTGCAGGTAGGCGAGCTCGCTCGTCGTGCCCTCGTCGCACGTGGAGGCCGCGGCACTGTTGACCGGCGCCCACTGGGCGGTGCGGACGACGGTGTACGCCACCTTGTTCACCACGAGCGGGTCCCCGACCCGACCGCCCGGCAGCGGGCTGGGGTTGAGCACCCGGTTGGTCTCCACCTGGTCCGGTCCGCGGGTGACCGCGCTGAACGTGTCCCGGGTGATCTCGAGCTCGCGGCTGGCCAGGTTGACCGCCTCGAGCCGTGCCTTGTCGTCGCGGGTCAGCGTGATCGCCGAGCCGAGCACCGACAGGCCGGCGGTCGACATGACGGCGAACAGCCCCAGGGCGACGACCACCTCGATCAGCGTCATGCCCTCGTCACGTCGCGACCCCGGGGGTCGCTGTCTCCTCGTCCGCACGGGTCAGCCGATCAGGTCGAAGACCTTGAAGATGGGCATGTAGAGGGCGATGATCATCGACCCGACGA
Source organism: Nocardioides sp. (assembly GCA_025964835.1). Lineage (GTDB taxonomy): Bacteria > Actinomycetota > Actinomycetes > Propionibacteriales > Nocardioidaceae > Nocardioides. The sequence continues at coordinate 4,033 of JAOPYB010000484.1, forward strand.
TGCCGCCGAGGAACGCGATCATCAGCGGCTCGATCAGCGCGGTCAGGGCCTCCGTGGTGGTCTCGACCTCCTCGTCGTAGAACTCGGCGATCTTCTCGAGCATCGCGTCGATGGCGCCGGCCTCCTCGCCGGAGGCGATCATCTGCACGACCATCGGCGGGAAGATGTCGTGCTCGGCGAGCGGGCCGGAGATCGACTCGCCGCGTCGTACGGAACCCTGGACCTCCCTGAGCGCCCGGGAGATGACGACCGAGCCGGTGGTCTCGGAGACGATCTCCAGCGACTGGAGGATCGGCACCCCGGACGAGAGCAGGGTGCCCAGGTTGCGGGAGAAGCGGGCCAGCGCGAGCTTCTGGAAGAGGTTGCCGAGCACCGGCAGCCGCAGCTTGAGCGGGTCGACGACGTTGCGCACCCGCTCGGTCTTGCCGAACTTGCGCCACCAGGCGACGAACGCGATGGTCCCCACGATCAGGATCGGCAGCATGAACCGCATCGCCCCGGAGAGGAAGACCAGGACCTTGGTGGGCAGCGGGAGCTCGCCGCCGAGGTCCTCGAACATGCCCGAGAACGTGGGGACGACGAAGACGAGCATGCCGATGCACATGAAGATCGCCAGGCAGAAGACCACGACGGGGTAGGTCAGGGCGGCCTTGATCTTGCCGCGCAGTCGCACGTCGGCCTCGAAGTTGTCCGCGATCTGCCGCATCGCCACGTCGAGGAAGCCGCCGGCCTCGCCGGCCCGGACCATGCTGATCATCAGTGGCGGGAAGACCGTCGGGTTGCGGGCGAACGCCGCGGAGAGGCTGTGACCGGCCTCGACGTCCTGCTTGACGTTGCGCAGGACCTTCCTGAGCTCGAGGTTGTCCGACTGGTCGGTCATGATCGTCAGCGCACGGAGCATCGTCAGCCCGGCGTCGATCATCGTCGCGAACTGTCGCGAGAAGACCGCGAGGTCCTTGGTCTTGACCCGCTTCTTGCGGCCGAGGCTGATCTCGCGCTGCATGCCGGTGTTGGCCGCGCGGACCTCGAGCGGCACGTAGCCCATGGCCCGCAGCCGGTCTGCCACGGCGGCCTGGGAGGCGGCCTCCACCTTGCCCTTGGTGAGCTTCCCGCGGGCGTCGCGGACGGTGTAGCTGTACTGGATCGTGGGAGTGCTCACTGCCAGCCCGCCGACGCGCGCTGGGCCGTCGAGCCGACGAGGGTGTCGTAGTCGGCGCGGTTGGTGCACGTCTCGAGGCCGGCCTCGTAGCTGATCCGACCGGCCTGCACGAGCGCTGCCAGATGGGCGTTCAGCGTCTGCATGCCGTCGCGGGCACCGGCTTGCAGGGCGCCCTGGATCTGCTGCAGCTTGTCGTCGCGGATCATCGCCCGGATGCCCGAGTTGCAGACCATCACCTCGACGGCGGCCGCCCGGCCCTTGCCGTCGACGGTCTTGACCAACGCCTGGCAGACGACGCCCTGCAGGGTGGCCGCCAGCTGGGTCCGCACCTGCTGCTGCTGGTCGGACGGGAAGACGTCGACCACGCGGGTGATGGTGTCCTGGGCGGACTGGGTGTGCAGGGTTGCGAAGACGAGGTGCCCGGTCTCGGCCGCGGTGAGGGCCACCGAGATCGTCTCGAGGTCGCGCAGCTCGCCGACCAGGATCACGTCGGGGTCCTGGCGCAGCACGTGCTTGAGGGCGGTGCGGAAGCCGTGGGTGTCGTTGCCCACCTCGCGCTGGTTGACCAGGCAGCCACGGTGCTCGTGCAGGAACTCGATCGGGTCCTCGATGGTCATGATGTGACCGCGCCGGGACCGGTTGACCTTGTCGATGATGGCGGCCAGCGTCGTGGACT
>JAOPYB010000487.1 GCA_025964835.1 Nocardioides sp.
CCCTTCTGGTCGGTCAGCCGGACCCACTCGCCCTCGCGGAGCGGGCCGCGGTGGACACCGGACCAGGCCTCCGGCGCGATGTCGGGAGCGGTCTCGTCGGGGGTGCTGGACATGCGGGAGACCCTAGTGGGGACTCTCCCGAAACGCCTTGTCGACGTCGGCGGTCGAGAGCACGCCGTAGATGGTGCCGTCCTCCTCGACGAGGAGGTACTCGGCGGCGGGGGTGCGGCTGATGGCGACCACGAGCTCCTCGCCGGTGATGGTCGCCGGCAGGCTGAGACCCTCGTCGAGGCTGCGCGCCACCGTGGAGACCGCCACCCAGGGCCGCCGGTCCTCGGGGGTCGCGAGCAGCGCCGCCTCGCTGACGACGCCGACGGGACGACCACTGCCGGTGACCGTGACGATGCTGCCGGCGTGCGCCTCCTGCGCCCGGCGCACGGCCTCGGCCAGCGGGAGGTCGTCGGGTACGGCGAGGGTACGGCGCGCGAGGTCGCGGGCGACGAGGTGCGGGAGCTTGGAGCGCAGCCGCGCCGAGGCCATCGCCGCGGTCGAGCCGGACCAGAGGAACGTCGCGACGATGAACGCGAGCAGGAAGTCGAGCAGCTCCGGGCGGGTGTTGGTGACCTGCTCCTGGACCAGGGGCCAGACGATGACGGCGGCGGCCGCGACGCGGCCGCCCCAGCCGGCGACGATGGTGCCGCGGTGCGGGTTGCCGGTGACGCCCCAGACGATCGACTTCAGGACCCGACCGCCGTCGAGCGGAAGGCCCGGGATCAGGTTGAGCACGCCGACGAGCAGGTTGGCGCCGGCGAGGCCCTCGACGGCCATCAGGATCAGCCCATCGGGCCCGAGGAACCAGAGCCCGAGCGCGGCACCGCCCACGGCGAGCGAGGTGAGCGGACCCACGACCGCGATCATGAACTCCTGGCGGGGCTTGCGGGCCTCGCCGTCGATCGCGGTCATGCCGCCGAGGAAGTGCAGCGTGATCGAGGTGACCGGGAAGCCGTAGCGGCGTGCCATGTAGGCGTGGGAGGCCTCGTGGAGGAGCACCGAGCCGTAGAGGACGACCGCGAACGCCAGGCCGGCGACGTACTTGAGGGCTCCGAGACCGGGCGAGACCTCCTCGACCCGGGGTGCCATCACGACCGCGATCAGGCCGGCCACCAGGAACCAGGACGACGAGACGAGCACGTCGCTGCCCGCGATGGTGCCGATCTTGAACGTCCCGGGAGGACGGGTCCGGGGACGTGGATCGGGTTCGGACACATGGCGAGGCTATCCGACGCCTCCCCGGGCGCCGCGGGACTGTCCGTGGGCTCGCCTAGGGTGGCGCCATGAGCGTGGAGCAGCGGGCACCGGCACCCTTGCCGGCCACCACACCGAGCAGGCCCACGGCACCCTCACCGGCAGAGCGGGTCTCGACCCCGGTGGACGGGGTCGACGTGCTGGGGGCGCTCTCCCCCAGCCGGGCCGGCGACTTCATGACCTGCCCGCTGCTCTACCGCTTCCGCACCATCGACAAGCTGCCCGAGCGGTTCTCCCCCGACGCGGTGCGCGGCACGGTCGTGCACAAGGTCCTCGAAGACCTCTTCGACCTGCCCGCCGCCGAGCGCACCCCCGAGCAGGCGCGCGGCATGCTCGTGCCCGCCTGGGAGCGGCTGCTCGCCGACGAGCCCGACATCGCGGAAATGTTCACGTCGGCTGAAGAGGGCACCGGTCCCGAGGTTGCCAGCTGGCTCACGTCCTGCCGCACGGTGCTCGACCGCTACTTCACGCTCGAGGACCCGACCCGTCTCGAGCCGGCCGAGCGCGAGCTGTACGTCGAGACCCTGCTCGACTCCAAGCTGCTGCTGCGCGGTTTCGTCGACCGCATCGACATCGCGCCCGACGGCGCGATCCGGGTCGTCGACTACAAGACCGGGCGCTCGCCGGGTGAGTTCTTCGAGGGCAAGGCCCTCTTCCAGATGAAGTTCTACGCCCTGGTCATCTGGCGGCTCCGCGGCCGGATCCCCGCGATGCTCCAGCTCGTCTACCTGGGCAACGGCGAGATGCTCCGCTACGTCCCCGACGAGGCGGACCTGCTCGCCACCGAGCGCAAGGTCGAGGCGATCTGGCGTGCCATCCGGCAGGCCGAGGAGTCCGGCGACTGGCGCCCGAACCCCGGCCGGCTCTGCGACTGGTGCTCGCACCAGGCGATCTGCCCGGCCTACGGCGGCACGCCGCCGCCCCTGCCCGGGTCACAGCCGCTGTCACAAGCCCTGCCGCCGCTGTCCCTGTCGGAGCCTCAGTAGAGGACGCAGGCGACGTCCGCGTCGCCCGCGCGCCGCAGCGCCGGGTCCTCCCCCGCCTTGAACGTCACCCGCACGCCGGCGCCGTCGTCGTCGATGCCGTCGACGCCGCCCCACAGCGGCTCGGCGGGGTCCTCGGCCCGGATCCGCATCAGCAGCTCGCGTACGTCGACGGCACCGCCCTCGCCGACCACGGGAGTCGTGTCGGGCTTGTCGAGGTGATCGAGGTCACCGACCAGACCCCGCTCCCGCTCGTAGGTGTCCGGTGAGCTGCGGGTCCAGTGCTCCTCGATCAAGGCCCGCAGGTCACGCGACTCCCAGCCGCAGATCGGCGTCGCCTCGGGGCAGCGGGGGTGGAACGCGCAGCCCAGCGGCGGCTCGGCGGCGTCGGGGATCTCGCCGCGGGGCAGGTCGCGCGGGACCATCCGGTCCGGATCGGGCTCCGGGATCGCCTTGAGCAGCGCCTTCGTGTACGGGTGCCGTGGGTGGGCGAAGATCTCCTGGGTCGGGCCGACCTCGACCACCCGGCCGAGGTACATGATCGCGATCCGGTCGCAGAAGAACTTGGCACTGGCCAGGTCGTGGGTGATGTAGACGTAGGTGAGGCCCAGGTCGCGCTTGAGGTCCAGCATCAGCTGCAGGATCTTGGCGCGGACGCTCATGTCGAGCATCGAGACCGGCTCGTCGGCCACCAGGACCTC
>JAOPYB010000494.1 GCA_025964835.1 Nocardioides sp.
CCAGGGCCGCGAGATGTTCCGGGTCGCCCGCTGGAGGAAGAACATGGGAAAGCACGTCGTGATCGTCGGCTACGGCACCAAGGGCCGTAGCGCCGTCGAGACGCTGGTCAACAACGGCCAGAACCGCGAGGCCATCGTCGTGGTCGATCCCAGCGCCGCGGCGATGTCCGACGCGCACGCCGACGGTCTGGCCGTCGTGTCGGGCGACGCCACCCGGCGCGAGGTGCTGCGCCGCGCCGGGGTCGCCGAGGCGAGCCACGTCATCATCACCACCAACCGCGACGACTCCAACGTCCTCGCCACGCTGACCGTCCGGCAGCTCAACCCGGAGGCCTGGATCGTCGCCGCCGTGCGCGAGCAGGAGAACGCCCCGCTGATGAAGCAGTCCGGGGCGAACTCCGTGATCACCTCCTCGGACGCCGTCGGACGGCTGCTCGGCCTGTCGTCGCTGTCGCCGACCCTCGGCTCGGTGATGGAGGACCTGCTCACGTACGGCGAGGGCCTCGAGGTCGCCGAGCGCGACCTGCTGGTCGCCGAGGTCGGCAAGCAGCCCCAGACGCTGCCCGACCAGGTGATCGCCGTCGTCCGCGACGAGAAGGTCTACCGCTACTTCGACCCCGTGGTGACCCAGCTGGCGCGCGGGGACCGGCTGATCGTCGTTCGACCCGCGCGCGAGCTGCCGTGGGCGCCGCGCCCGGGGACGCACGGCGAGGACTCCTCCACCGACGACGACTGACCGCGTTCTCCCCACATTGCGGCCGGTCGCGCACTAACCTCTCCGATGGGTGGGGGCCCAGTTAGGGGAGTTGATGCCGGGGATCCGGAAGCAGCCCCGCGCAACCAATGCGCTGGGGACACTGGTCGGTTTTGCGCTTCTGTACGTGGCCCTGGGCCTCGCGGGGCGCTCGGCGATCAGCGACGGCACCACTTTCGCGCTGATCTGGCCGGCCGGTGGCGTCGCGGTCCTGTGGTTCCTGGTGCGGGACGTCCGGCCGCTGAGCGTCGACACCCTCGTGCTGGCCGCCTGTGTGCTCGGCGTCAACGTGGTCACCCGGGCACCCTTCGACATCGGCCTGGTGCTGATCGTCACCAACATCCTCCAGACCCTCCTCGCCGCGGCCCTCGTGCGCCGCTGGTGCCCACGGCTGTGGGGCTGCGGGGGCGACCGCGCCCTCGACTCACCCCGGATCCTGGTCCGGTACGTCGCTGCCGCCGTTCTCGCCACCGCCGCCGGTGCCCTGGTCGGGACGCTCGCGTTCGCGGTCATCCGCGGCGACCTGGACGCGATGGGTGGCCTGCTCTGGTTCGGCCGCAACCTCGGCAGCGTGCTGACCCTCACGACCCTCGGCCTGCTGCTGGGCCAGCGGCTCTCCACCCCCACGTCACGCACCCCCCTGGTGGGTGTCGGCGCGGCGAGCGGTCTGGAGCTGGCGGCCGGTGTGCTGCTGACCCTGAGCCTGTTCGGCCTCGCCTTCGTCTTCGACGACCTGCCCCTCACCTTTCCGCTGATCGCGTCGACCGCCTGGGTGGCGCTGCGGTTCCCGACCCTGCTGAGCGCGGTGCACTCGATGTCGATCGGCGCTGCCACCGTGGCGCTGACCCTTGTCGACCGCGGACCCTTCGCGGGCGTGGACAACCCCGAGCTCGGCGCCCTGATCGCCCAGTTCTACGTGATGACGATCGTGCTCACGGCGCTCGCGCTGTCGACCAGCCGTGACGAACGTGAGGCCCTGGCCCTCGAGCTGCGCCGCACCCAGTCCGTTGCCGTCTACGAGTCGCGGCTCCGCGACGCCATCATCGGGTCGATGGCCGAGGGGCTCGTCGTGATGGACGAGACCGGCGAGGTGCTGGTCCGCAACGACGCCGCGGGCGAGATCGCCGGCCGGGCCGAGACCCTGGTGCAGGGTGCCTCTCTCTATGGCCTCGGCGCGACCCATCCAGACGGCTCCCCGTTGCTCGACCAGGAGCGGCCGTCCATGCGCGCCCTGCGCGGGGAGACGGTCCACGACATGGAAGTCGTGGTCGTGCTGCCGAGCGGCTCGTCCCGGATCCTGGCCGTCTCCGCGATGCCGCTGCCTCCCGACGTTCTCACGGGACGCGCGCGGGCCCTGATGCTCGCGCGGGACACCACCGACGAGCACGCCCACCGCGAGGAGCTGTCGGCGTTCGCCGGCGTCGTCGCGCACGACCTGCGCAACCCCCTGGCCGCCATCGACGGCTGGACGGAGATGATCGCCGACGAGCTCGACGCCGGTGAGCTGCAGCCCGAGCTGGCCCGCGAGTTCGTCACTCGCGTCCGGTCGGCCTCGCAGCGGATGCACGGGCTGATCGGCGACCTCCTCGCGCACGCCACCAGCGGCTCGCGCGACCTGGACCTCGCCCGTGTGGACGTCGGCGCCCTGGTCGCGGAGGTCGTCGCGGCCCGGCACGCCGGCGACCACGTGACCTGGGGACACATCCCGACCGTCGAGGCCGACCCCGTGCTGGTTCGCCAGGTCCTGGACAACCTGCTCGGCAACGCCCTCAAGTACGTCGACGCCGACCGGGAGCCCCGTATCGCCGTCACCGGCAGCAACTCTGCGCACCAGCTCGTGACGATCCGGGTCACGGACAACGGGGTCGGGCTGCCCGCGGGGGAGCACGAGAAGATCTTCGACGAGTTCCACCGCGCGCACCATCGCGACTACGAGGGCAGCGGCCTGGGGCTCTCCATCTGCCGGCGGATCGTCACCCGCCACGGCGGCACGATCGTGGCCAGCGACAACCCGGATGGCCGGGGGAGCGTCTTCGAGTTCACGCTCCCGGTGGCCGAGCAGCTCGAGCTGGTCACGTCACTCGACCAGCAGGTCCAGCGCTCCGCCTGAGCTCCCTTTCCCCTCGTTCGATCAGGTGTTCGAATGACGTGGGATGATGGCGGCATGGCGGGTGGGATGAACAAGCGGGGGAGCGGCGTCCCCCTGGGCGAGCGTCGACGCTCGGCCGCAGGCGCGGCCCCGTCCTCCGACCCACCGCCCGACTGCCCGGTCCGGCACTGCTGGATCGCCGATGCCGTCGACGGTCGGGGCGTCAGGCGCCCCGGGCTGCTGGTCGAGTGGCGGCGTACGACCGGCGGCTGGGAGGGCCGGGTCGTGTACGCCGCCTCCCTGCGGCCGGGCGACTGGGCGATAGTGGAGGAGTGGCTGCCCGCCCACGCCCTGGCACCCCGGTGACGCCGTCGAGGACCTTGAGGAAATCTTGAGCGATTTCTCGGGATTCCTTGCGGGTCGTCGCGCTATGTTTCTCTCGAACCGCCGGGGACCCGAGACCCCGGCGGTTCACTTCATTTCCGGAGCGTCAGCCGCGCGGGATCCAGGACGACGACCCCAGGTCGCCGTCGGCCTTCTCCGGTGCGTAGTCCGTGTCGCCGCGGCGCTCGGTCAGGACGGCGAAGCGGATCGCCCCGAAGTCCCCGTCCTGCAGACAGCTCGACGGCAGCTCGAGGCGCGCGACCGGCCGCTCCGCGCTCCCGTGCACCCGGAAGCCGGGGCAGTCGACGGCGGTGTCGTCGCCGCTCCCGTCGGTGAAGGCACCCGGGAGGACGAAGCTCTCGGTGTGCGCGACCGGTCGGTACTCGCTGACCAGGCGGACGCCCCGTGCCCCGCGGGGGTCGATGCTGACGACCAGGTCGCCGCGGACCGACTCGACGAACCGCACTCGCGCGACGATCGTGTGGTCGAGGTTCTTCACGCTCGCCGACACGATGTCGAGCCCGGATCCGCTCGCGTCGCCGGCGGGATCCACGACCGAACCCACCTGTGCCTGGGCCGGCGTGCTCATCAGGGTCAGGGTGCCCACGGTCGCGGCCACCAGCGTTGCTCTCCACCTCGTCATGCAGCCCACCCTGACACGGCGCGATCGCGATCCCCGGGACGACGACGCCACCCGCCCCGGAAACTTGAAGAAATCTTGAGCGCATTCGCGCGCGTCGCGCGCCGTCCGCGGGTTAACGTTCTCTCGAACCGCCGGGGACCCGAGACCCCGGCGGTTCGCTACATTTCCGGCCGTCCTCGGGAGCTCGTGAGGATGACGAGCAGCTGGGTGGCCCGGGTCATCGCGACGTAGCGGTCGACCGCTCCCTCGATGCCCGTGCCGAGCTCGTCGGGGTCGACGAGGACGACCAGGTCGAACTCGAGCCCCTTCGACAGAGCGGGGGTCAGCGACCTGACGCGGGACGTCGCGGGGAACATCTCCTCGGCGGGGGCGCCGGCGGCGATGACGCAGGCGGTGCCGTCGGCGTGATCGGCGAGCCAGCGGTCGAGGATCGGGCCCAGGTCCGCCGTGGGTCCGTGCACGACCGGGAGGCCGCTGCTGCGGATGGAGATCGGGACGTTGGCGTCGGGGAGCACGGCCCGGATGACCGGCTCCGCCTCCGTCATGACCTCCGACGGCGTCCGGTAGTTGACGTTCAGGGAGGCCAGGGCGACGTGCTCGAGCCCGATCCGCTCGAGCCGCTCCTGCCACGGCTCGGTGAACCCGTGCCTGGCCTGGGCCCGGTCCCCGACGATCGTGAGGCTCCGGGACGGGCAGCGGAGCAGCAACATCTGCCACTCCGCTTCGGTCAGCTCCTGGGCCTCGTCCACGACGATGTGGGCGAACGGGCCGGCGAGCAGGTCCGCGCTGCGGGTCGGTGCGGTGTCGCTCGCGAGCGCACCCTCGTCGACGATGACGCTCTGCGCGTCCTCGACGCGCAGCATCGACATCACCTTCATCTCGGAGTCGTCGGTGGCGATGAGGTGCTCGACCACCTCGGCCATCTGCTCTCGTTGCGCGGCCACGGCGGCCTCGTGCCGACGCCGCCCGCGCGCCGCCTCCGGGTCGCCGAGCCGCAGCCGGGCCGCGTCCAGGAGCGGGAGGTCGGAGACCGTCCAGGCCCGGGGGTCCTCGCGCTGCAGGCTCCGGACCTCGTCCGGCGCCAGCCAGGGGGCGCACCTGCGCAGGTACGCCGGCACCTCCCACAGGTCTCCGACCAGGTCGGTGGCCTCGATCAGCGGCCAGGCCCGGGTGAAGCTGCTGCGCAGCTCCGGGTTGTGGGTCAGCGAACGGCGCAGCTCGTCGGTCGGGACGTCCTCGTCGTCCACCTTGCCGACCAGGATCGTGAGCAGCTCCTCCCAGACGCCGTCGCGCGCCTCGTTGTGCGGGGTGCCGGGAGCGGGGGACTCGAACGCCTCGGCCCAGTCCGCGGCGCTGAGCCAGATGTCGGCGTACGGCGTCTCGACCTGCGTGCCCGCGGTGGGGGGCTCCTCGTACAGCCCGACGGCCGGCTCGATCGCCCGCACCATCTCCACCGACGACTTCAGGAGGGCTACCGCGGGGTCGGGTTCGACCGCCGCACGGGCACCCTCGGGCACGAGGTCGCGCAGGGTGCAGGTGTGCACGCCCTCCTCGCCGAGGCTGGGCAGCACGTCGGCGACGTAGGCGAGGTACGGCGCGTGCGGGCCGACGAAGAGCACCCCGCCCCGGCGGTGTCCGAGGCGCGGGTCGGAGTAGAGGAGGTAGGCGGTGCGGTGCAGCGCGACGACGGTCTTGCCCGTGCCCGGCCCGCCGTCGAGGACGAGGGCGCCGCGGGACCCGGCGCGGATGATGGCGTCCTGGTCGGCCTGGATGGTGCCGAGGACGTCGCGCATCCGGGGTGAGCGGTCGCTGCCGAGGCTGGCGATGAAGGCGGACTGGTCGTCGAGCGCCGCGCCGTGCCCGCCGAACCCCTCGGGGGTGAAGACCTCGTCCCAGTAGTCGCTGATCCGGCCGCCGGTCCAGCGGTACCGGCGCCGGCCGGCCAACCCCATCGGGTTGGCATGGGTGGCGCCGAAGAACGGCTCGGAAGCGGGCGATCGCCAGTCGACCAGCAGCCGGCGACCCGTGCTGTCGGGGCGATCGAGTGCTCGAGGCTCACCGCGATGGCGGCGAAGTGCCGCTCGTCGCCGGCGACCAGCGCCGGGTCGGCCTTGGGCGTGAGGCGCCCGGGAAGGTCGAAGGCGCTGGTGGTCAGGGTGGTCACGTCAGGAGTCCGATCGAGCGGCGGTCGCGCGGCCGGCTGGCCCCGGCCGGTGATTCTGCGCCCCCACCGGGGCCTTGCCGCAAGCCCCCCGGTGCGTTATGAGTTGTGAGTGGAGAGGGTGATCCCTCTCCTTTTCTCGTCTTGGCACAATGGCGCCATTAGCTGGGCGAGGTGCTCCCACGGGCACCGACACTGGGGCTCGCGGGGTGCCGCTGGCCTGATGCTCGTCGACCGCGGCCGGGTCCTGCTCCAGCTCCGGGCGCACTGGACCCACCAGGGCGGCACCTGGTCGATCCCGGGCGGCGCCCGCGAGCGGGGCGAGTCGGCCGTCCAGGCGGCCCTGCGTGAGGCCCACGAGGAGGCCGGCATCACCGCGGACGCCGTACGCGTTCGGGGCACCCACGTGGCGCGCTGTGGGGGATGGGACTACACGACCGTGCTCGCCGCGCCGCTCGGGACGTTGCGGGTGCGCAACCTCGCCGAGACCGAGAGGCACGCCTGGGTCGCCACCGACGACGTCGTCGCGTTGCCTCTGCACCCCGCGTTCAGCCTCGCCTGGCTGGCGGAGCCGTCCCGGCTACGTGAGTTCGCAGCCTCGGCCTGACCGGACCGCCGCGTCGATTCCTTGAGGAAGTCTTGAGCCCATTCTGCGCCGGGGCGGCCGGTCCGCGGGTTACCGTTCTCTCGAACCGTCGGGGACCCGAGACCCCGGCGGTTCGCTTCATTTCCAACGGCGGGCGGTCCGCAGGCTGTCACCGGCCCTCCGATACCGTTCGCCCGTGACTCGTGTCGAGGGAAAGCCCGTGCGCGTGAGCGTGAAGGACGGTCCTCCGCTGGTGAACGCGGGTCTGAGGCGGATGTTCCTGCAGCACCCGGGCCGGGTGGAGCTGGTCGAGTGGCGCCTCGATGTCGTGTCCTCGGGTCGCCTGGACGTCGTCCTGGTGGACCGCGCCGTCGACAGCGGCGCCGCGCTCGAGCGCCTTGATCGCGTGGTGGCGACGACGACGGCCAAGGTCGTGCCCTTCGTCTGGGAGATCGACGCGGAAGAGGTCGCCGACGCGATCGCGGCCGGGGCGGCCGGGTACCTCTGGAAGGGCCTGGAGGCCCACGAGCTCGTCGACGCGCTGGAGGAGATCTGTTGGGGTGAGCCGTTGCCGCGGCCGGAGCAGTCCCAGCGCTACCGGCACCTGATGGACGAGTTCGGGCTCAGCAAGCGGGAGTTCGAGGTGCTCACGCTGATCGCCCGGGGCGTCAGCAACCAGGAGATCGCGGACAGCGCGTTCCTCAGCATCAACTCGGTGAAGAGCTACATCCGGGGTGCCTACCGCAAGATCGGCGTCACGCGACGGGCGCAGGCCGTGTCCTGGGCCCTCCACCACGGCCTCGACCCGACGCCGGCATCGGGCGAGGTCCCGACCGGCCGTCCCCGCTAGGCGAACCAGACCTCGTCGCACAGGTCGCACTCGTAGCGGCTGACCGAGACGCCCTCGTCGAACTCCACGCCGCGCAGCTGCCAGGTGTGGCTCGCGTCGTGAGCCGCCCTGGCCGCGGGGGAGGGGTCGGGCACCGAGGGTGCGGTGACGGCGCTCATGGTGTGACTCCTCTGTCCCGGGGCGATGAGGGTCCGTTCCCGATTCCGCCACGCTCATGCCCGCTGGCGACCCGAGATGGCCTCCCTGCATGCAACACGACCCCGGCCGAAGAAGGAAGGCCCCGCTCGGCGTGTCCGCGGGTGCGAGTCTGTTCGGCCCGGTGGCTCACCGCGTGGCAGCTGCCCCATCAGTCCCAGCCAAACCTGCTGAACACGATGATCAGGACCGCGGCCACGACGAAGGGCGCGAGCAGCGAGCCCGCGACGACTGCGATGCCCACCCACCGGGTGTGTCGGCGGACGGCCAGGCCGAGGCCCGTCAGCATCCCCACGACCGGGAGTCCCAGCGTGATCTCGTCCCAGTGGTCCGTGGCGATCGGCGATGCTTCGGCCAGGGTCGATGCGGAGACCAGGAAGATTCCGGCGAGCACGCCGGCACCCGCCAAGACCGCTCGCCCGGGGCCGAGGGGCCTGCGTACGGCGGGGTCGGTGGGCGTCATGGCGCCATGCTGCCGCACGTGAGCGTGGGCCGACCACGCGGCAGGCTCGTCGCACCAGCGAGACCGGCAATGCCGCGCCTGCTCCCTATGCCGGTCTCCTCGATGGTCGTAGCATCGCGTCATGTCGTGCTGGAGCGTGACACGCAGTTGCGCGTAGCCGCGGGTTACCTGGACGAGGCCGGTGCCGGCCATGGGCGTCTCGTCTATCTGGGCGGTGAGGCCGGCGTCGGCAAGACGACGCTGCTGGAGCACTTCATCAGTGGTGCGGAGGCCCGGGTCGCGGTCGGCTGGTGCGACGGGTCGGCGACACCTGCCCCTCTGGGCCCGCTGGTCGACATGTTGCCGGACCTGCCCGCGGGGACGTGGCCCGAGGGCGCGTCGCGTCACGAGGTGTTCGCGAGCCTGCTGTCGCTGCTGCGGGAGTCCGCGGAGCCGGACCCGCCGTACGTCCTGGTCGTCGAGGACGCCCACTGGGCCGACGACGCGACCCTCGACCTGCTGCGGGCGACATCGCCGCCGAGGCCTGGGAGATCGTGAGCGGCTCGGACTGTCCCTGGAATCGTGGACAGGTCGCGACCTGGCTCCCACCCGGCGTTGCCGCGCAGGGGCCCCTGGCGCCGCCGTACGCGGCGGAGCGAGCAGGGAAGTGGACCGAGGCCGCCCGGATCTGGGCGGAGGCCGGGTGTCCGTTCGACCAGGCACTCGCCCTGGCGCGCAGCGGTGGCATCGCGGAGATGACTGAAGCGGTGGGGATCTTCGACAGGCTCGGCGCGTCCGCGGCTGCGGCGCGAGCCCGGTCCCTGCTCCGCGCCGCGGGTGCGCCTGCTCCCCGCGTCACCCGGTCCCGCCGGCATCCCTCCGGGCTGACGGCCGGCGAGGAGGAGGTCCGGGCGCTGTTGGCCCGGGGGCTGACCGACACCGCGATCGCCGAGCGGCTGGTCATCTCACGACGTACGGCGGAGCATCACGTCGCCTCGATCCTCGGGAAGCTCGGCGCGCGTGGACGACAGGAGCTGATCGGCGTAGGTGGTCCCGACGCCACTCTTGGGTAGCCACTACCGACGAGTCGCGGCGGCCGGCTCGGTAGACCTGACTCCCAGACACATCCACTCTTGGAAGGACCACCCCCATGCCGCTCTACATGGACGTTCACTCACTCGGTGACGGCGTCACCATCGACGACGTCGCCAAGGCCCACCAGGCCGACCTGGCCACCCAGGGCCCGCACGGCGTGAACTACCTGCGCTACTGGGTCGACGAGGGCAAGGGACAGATCTTCTGCCTCGTCGAGGCGCCGGACGCCGAAGCCGCCAACACGGTGCACCGAGACGCCCACGGGCTCGTCGCCGACGCGATCTACGAGGTCCAGGAGGGCAGCTGATCGCCCCACGGCAGGGAAGGGGCCCCCACTAGGGTGGCCCGATGACGTCGGTCAGGCAGTTCCAGGTCACCGTCGACTGCGCAGAGCCTGAACGAGTCGCTCGGTTCTGGTGCGAGGTGCTGGGGTACGTCGTGCCTCCGACACCGCCTGGGTTCGCCACCTGGGACGACTTCGATCGCTCACTGCCGCCCGAGCAGCAGGGTTCGGCGTACGCGTGCGTCGACCCCTCGGGGGTGGGCCCGCGGCTGTTCTTCCAGCGCGTTCCCGAGGGCAAGGTCGCCAAGAACCGGCTGCATCTCGACGTTCGGATCGGCACCGGGATGGTCGGTGCGGAGCGCCTGGCCGCGCTCGAGGCCGAGTGCGCACGACTCCTCCCGTTCGGCGCGTCCCGTGTGCGGCTGCTGGTTGCCGACGAGCACAACGAGTCGTGCCTCGTGATGCAAGACGTCGAGGGCAACGAGTTCTGTCTCGACTGAGTGGCCCGGACGCGGTTCTTGATCCGCGCGGGTTCTCGCGTAGCGCGAACGACCTGGGCTCGGGTCGACGGGTCGGGGTCAGTCCGGCCAGTTGGGACGCCCGACCGGTTGCCCGTACTGGTAGGTCGCGACTCGTCTGAACGCCCCGTCGAGACTGGAGCCTGAAGTGAGGAGGAGAGAGCGAGCAGGCTTCGGAGGACGTGGTGAGCTTGCGCGCAGGACTCGCAGGGTGCTGCCGCGTCTGGTCCTCAGGTCGGGTGAGCACGTGCCGAGGGCCGGACGCCGAGGCCACGGCCGAGGTCCAGGGGGAGTGTCAGCGCAAAGCATGCTCCGACATCTGTGTGGCGCAGCACGAGTTCGCCACCGTGGGCCTGAGCGATCTGGCGCGCAATGGGCAGTCCTAGGCCGGTGCCCCCACTGTCGCGCGCGCGGCTCTGATCGAGCCTCACGAATCGCTCGAAGACCCGATCGCGATCCGCTGCCCGTATGCCCATGCCGTCGTCCAGGACCTCGAGGACTGCCGTTCGACCCTCGACGTGAGTTCGGAGCTCGACGCGCGACCGAGCGTGGCGAGCGGCGTTGTCGCTGAGGTTGCGCAGCGCTCGTGCGAGCTGATGGCGATCTCCGCGGATGCGAAGGGGAGGTGCAGACACGACCACCTGCGGCACACCGGCGCGCTGGAGCCGTACTGCCTCCGCGGCCACGAGATCGTCAAGGTCTACGTCCTCGACGCGGAGCGTCAGCCCGTGTTCGTCAGCTCGGGCGAGCAGCAGCATGTCGGACACGAGGCGATCGATCCGGCCGAGCTCCTCGAGGACCTCATGGGTGAGCTGGGGCCAGTCGGCTGATTCGGGATGCAGTGCTCCGACCTCGTGGACGGCCCGGATCGTCGCGAGCGGGCTCCGAAGCTCATGGGAGGCATCTCCGATGAAGCGTCGCTGGGCTTCGCTGCCTGCCTGAAGTCGGATGAGCATGGAGTTCATGGTCTCGGCGAGGCGGCTGAGCTCGTCGTTGCCTCCGGGCACCGGGACGCGGGCGGACAGCTCGGCAGTCCCTTCGATGGAGGCGACGCGGCGCCGGATGGCTTCGACGGGGGCGAGCGCACGGCCGGTCAGCCAGTACGACGTGAGGGCGACGACCAGCAGCAGGACCGGGTATCCGAAGGCCAGGAGGCTGCTGACGACCGACGTCGACTCTTGCACCGCCTCCAGGCTCTGCGCCACGAGCACGACCAACTGCCCGTCGGGACTGTTGGTGCCGCGTGCCACCACGACGAACTGGTTGCCCTCGGAGATGGGGAGCGTGGTGCTGTTGACGGTGACGATCCGGCCCGGGGGCGGTGCCAGCTTCACGACCGGGGGCTCTCCCTCGACTGAGGGGCTGGCCGCGATGACTCTCCCCGCGGCGTTGACGACCTGGACCAAGGACTGTTCGCCCCCGCCAGCGACCAGGTCCACCGAAGTGCCCTCGCGTGCCGCCTGGCGGGCGACGTCCGTGGCCTGCTGTCGGGCCACGTCGGTCAGGGATGCCTCGAGCTGATGACGCTGCAGGAGGACGAAGGCGATGGACGCGATGGCGAGCACGACAGCCACGGCGAGGGTGGCGGCCGCTGCCGTCCGCACCCGCACGCCCCACATTCGTGCGAGCCACCCACGCTCAGCCACCGGTCCCCGCCAACCGGTACCCAGCGCCGCGCACGGTCTCGATGGCGCGGCGCCTGAAGGGGTGGTCGATCTTCCGGCGGAGGTACCCGATGTAGACCTCGACGACGTTGTCGTCCCCGTCGTAGTTCAGGTCCCACACGCTCTCGAGTATCTCGGGTTTGGACACGACGTCGCCCCGGTGTCGCATCAGAAAGTGCAGCAGGCCGAACTCTCGTGGGGTCAAGGAGATGTCGACCTCGCCGCGGCGCACGGAACGGGTGCGAGGATCCAGAGTGAGGTCGCCCGCACTCAACATGGTGGGCCGCTCCGGTGCCCCGCGGCGCACCAGGGCGCGCAGGCGAGCCACGAGAACGGCGAAGGAGAACGGTTTGGTGAGGTAGTCGTCGGCGCCGAGGTCGAATGCATCGACCTGGTCGTACTCGCCGTCCTTGGCCGTCAGCATGAGCACGGGAGTCCAGATGCCGCCCTCGCGCAGCCTGCGACACACGTCGTAGCCGTTGAGCCCGGGCAGCATGATGTCGAGGATGAGCACGTCGTAGTCGTTGGTCTCGGCAGCCTCCAGACCGGCCGGGCCGTCGTGAACGACATCGACCACGAAGCCCTCCTGGACCAGGCCGCGGCGGACCGTCTCCGCGAGCCGCACCTCGTCCTCCACCATCAATACGCGCACGTGGTCATCCTCCGTCTCCCAGTCATCCTTGCGTGCGACGGTTGAGAGGACGCTGTGAACGGCAGCAGACCGAGCAGACGGCTGGCGGCTGGACCACCGTGCCGGTGACGTGGCTGGCAGGGCTCTCAGGAGGTCTCAGGGTCTTCACAGCGGTGCCCCTGCAGACTCCTTCCATCAGGCCGCACGGAGCGGCCGATGAAGGGAGAACGCGATGAGCAACATCAAGCGGAACCTCGCGCTGATCGGCTCCACCGCCGTGATCGCCAGCGTCGGCATCGGCGGCGTCATGGCTGCCCAGGCCGACACCGGCACGTCGCCGAGCCACTCGACAGTCCAGAAGTCCGAGACCCCCGAGGTCGGCGAGACCGCGGACGGTCCGGACCAGGGCCCCGACGCCAACCCGAACGAGCCGGGTCACCAGGACGCCAACGAGAGTGGCGAAGCGTCCGAGGGCGACGAGGCGCCCGGGACCGAGACGGCCGACGGCCCCGAGGGTGCTGAGCAGGCCGACGCCGAGACCGCGGACGGTCCGGACCAGGGCCCCGACGCCAACCCGAACGAGCCCGGTCACCAGGACGCCGACGAGACCGGCGACTCCAAGTAGGCATCAGCTCGATCCATCGACGTGCAGCGACCCCCGGGTCGCTGCACGTTCTGGCTCCCGCGACGGCCCTCGCGGACCGTCGCCTGACCGTCCCCGTCGCTCACCCGCGCATGCCCTGCTTGGGCGTGGCGTGATACCGGACCCGGGTGCCCGACCCGAGCACCTCGGTGCGGTGTATGTCGAACACCTCACGCAGGCAACGTTCGAAGTGCCCGAGGTCATAATCGGGGTGCGGACCGGGGCGCTTGTGCGCCAGGAGCTTCTGCACCATGGGGTCCTCCCGGGCGGGGAACTCGACGATCAGGGCGCCTCCGAGTTCGGCCAAGCCAGCGACGACCCTGGTCCGCGTCGATCGCGATGACCTGGGTGGCGTGCTCGGCCGCTATCCGGGAGTGCCTGCCGTTGTTGCAGCCGGTGCCCCACACAAGCGGCCACGGCCGTGAGGCCGCGACTTCTCGTACGAAGTCGTCCTTGCGGAGGGCGTCGTCGTCCGTGTACGAGTTGTGCTCGCCGTACGTGACCCACACACCCTGCGGGGGATCCCACCGGAGCCGGGCGATCATCGTGCGCTCGTCCCGGGCCCGGCGTCCCTGATTGGGGACTGCCTGGGCGGTTGAGCTTGCAACCAGTTCGCGGTGGCGACAGGCATCGGCAAAAATCTAGTGAGGTGGTCGGTAGTTGTATCGGCGCTCAGATGACCCCGAAGGAGGAACGATCGGGGCATCGGCATTCGCGTGCGCTCCGATTCCTTCGCGGCGCAAACGCACTCGTTCGTTGGTACGAGGGAATTGATGCAGATGCGCACGCATCTGCGCTAGCAACCCCTCGGGCTCGACCGGCACCGTACGACGGGACCTTCGTCCCTGGATAGCCGGCGGCATCAGCAGTACATTGTCATTGGCCGCCAGTGAGCGGCTCGGCCGCAGCCCGAGTGGCTGCCCCGGACACGCGTATCGGGAGCAAGGCGCAACGCTCCGCGAACCAGCAGGTGGGTTGCAGACCGCCTCCCAGATGTCGCCCTCTTGTACGACCGGCAGCACTTTCATCAAGGGAACCGTCATGGCGCTCGATAGTCCTTGTCGCATCTTGATCGTCACCGAAAAGATCCATCCCACACTTGAGCTCCTCGACGCCGTCCGAAGGCGCGCCCACGAGGGCGACGTCCGCTTCCGGCTCGTCGTGCTCAATCCGGCCGCCGCAGAGGTAGGTCTGCTCCACCCCGAGCGGCACCGTAAGGCCGAGGAAGCCGAGCGGGTTCTACTCGCCGCGCTCCCCGAGGTTGAGAAGGCGGCGGGACATTCGGTGATCGGCTCGGTGTCTATCCGTCACGACCCGATGGACGCCATCGAGGCCACGATGCTCAGCGAGCCGGTGGATGAGCTCATGCTGGAGGTTCACGCCCACCCGCTCTCCACGTGGATGCACCAGGACCTTCCCCACCGGCTGATCCACTTCGGACTGCCCACCACGCTCATCGGAGCCGTCACCTCAGTCTGAGCGGGCACCTACGGTTCACGGCGGGTGCATGCCTCGCTCCGCCTCGGGCACGGTGTTTCTGTCGGCCATGGTGCAGTGGAGATGCTCATGCAACGGGCTGGGGTCGCGGGCGCTGCAGGGCGGCCGAAGTGGAAGCGGACCAAGCCCGACTCCGTCGCCGCTGACCACGTCGAGCGGCAGTTTGCGCGCTCGGCCCCCAACCAGCCGTGGGTCGATGTGGCGGAGCATCCAACGCGGGAGGGAAGGGAGCCTGACCCGGTAGCCCGGACACCTGATCTGTAGCGAGGACCGCTGCAGGAAGGAGTCCAAACGCATCACTGAGGAGGACGCGCGAACGGTCGCGAAGTTCACGCAACAGCTCCTCCTGATGACCTACGAGTATCCGTTGGACTTGGGATCGACCTCACCGATTGAGGCCGCTGTCCCCGCCGACTGA